>DSBT01000375.1 GCA_011045915.1 Mesotoga infera | reverse complement strand
CCAACATTTGCTGCTGCAACAACCGGGACTACGATTGTAACTTGAGGATTAGGGCTCTGTGTGTCATAGTCGCCGCCAGAACTGCTACTAGTGAAGTCAGACTCAAGAGAAATGGGAGTGAAGGCTGTAGGCTCCGCGCTGGCTATTATCGTTGAATCATACCCCACATTCAGAGAACAAGTCGCGAATAACGCAATCTTTCCCAAACCTACAGTAAGAGGATTGGATTCCAATCGAGTTGTGGTGATCCAGTCATTGTCAGCTGCGAAGTTGTTGATATTATCCTTCAACTCGTTGTTGTTGAACTGAATATCCACACCAAGGTAGGTGGTAATTGCATTTAGTGGAGTGTTGTCGTAATAGGTGTACCATTCGCCGAGTATTTTGACTTTCCCGCCGAGACCGAGAAGCGTTGAAAGACTTGATTTCTCTGCATAAGAATACTGAATTGTCGGTACTGCAATTGAACCGCTCCATAGTTTTCCGGAAGAAATCCTACGTCCGAAGCCAAACTCACAGTATAACCCTTAAGTTGGAATTCCGAGATGAGTTCTTCAAACTCTTCGTCAAATGGAAAATTGGAACTGTAGAAGTTCTTATGGACATCGTCTATCAATAGAGTCTTTGGAACGACTGGAAAAGATCCCGGCCAGCATGAGGAAATCATCATAACTAATGCCGCAAATGCTGAGAGTAACAATATTTTTTTCATAGGAGTACCTCCTAGTTTGGGAAGCATTTCTTTCGCCTTCCTTATGCTAAAGTATATTCTTTAGTTCCTTATATAGTGTCAAATTTAGAGAGCGTGTTAAGACGAAACTGATGCAAAGCGGAAAGTTTTTTTGTCGGCAATCTAGCGATGGAGGCTGCACTGGTTGCAAGTATTCTAAACATGTGGTTTCGCGAACGCTCGTCGGAGTGAATTACGAACAAAAAAGAATCCAGCGATCATGACGAATCTCTGAACATAGAATTCACGGAGCTTCTTTAGCATGCACCGAAACCTCTTGAGTAGAACCTACCAAAAATCTCCTCACCATGGAGAAAAAAGCCAGCTGTGAGAATTCTTTGACATTCTGTGCTCCTGTGGCCGCATAAAGGAAAGATCAATAAGCAATACTATTTGACTATAACGCAACGTCATAGTATATTCTTGTGATTATGGGAGGAGATTTCTTTAATACAAAAGAGGTTGCCGAGCTTTCAGGCCTTTCTGTCAGAGCGCTTCATCATTATGATGAGATTGGACTCCTGAGACCGCGGCGTAATGCCGAGAATGGATACAGAGAGTATTCAGGAGGCGATCTCGACAGACTCCAGCAGATTCTCTTTTTCAAACAATGCGGCTTCTCTCTCGATAGGATCAAGAAGCTTCTCAGCAATCCGAGGTTCGATAGAGAGAAGGCCTTCGAGCTTCAGAAGAAACGCTTGATTCTTGAGAAAGAGAGAATCGAATCTATGCTAATCACACTGGAAAGGACACTCAAAACTATGAGAGGGGAAGATTCGATGAGTCAAAGAGAAAAGTTCAAAGGATTCGATTTCTCTTGCAACCCATATGAAGAAGAATCTAGACAGCTTTGGGGTGACGAGACAGTCGAAAAAAGCAACGATTTTATCGCATCGAAGAGCGATCGGGAGAGGAAGGACATGGAGAAGACACTAGATGAGCTTTTCAGAAGACTGGCAGAGATCAAAAATGAAGATCCCGATTCAGACCTCGCTCAAGATGCAATAGACAGGATGTATAGGGTCTTTAACGAAAGTTTCGGACATTACTATAGCCTTGAATCCTTTGCAGCTCTAGGCAACATGTATGTAATGGATGATAGGTTCAGAGCAAACATCGATAGTTACGGCGAAGGGTTAGCGGAGTTTCTTTCAAAGGCAATGCAGGAGTATGCCGACAGGCAATCCGAAGGCTGAACCGAAATCGTCTGTTATTGAATTGGTGGAATGATACTGAAGTAAACAAAAGATATGAGTCTAAAACGGTCTTCCAGAAAAGTGTAGGAAACTGCTCAAATAGGTCCGAAGTCTTCCGATTATTGTCCCATTTTGCCGACTGGACTATCTGTGATGATTAATAATAGAAGAGGTATCTCTTAGCTCTTGACCTGAAGGCGATGCCACAGGTTTGTTCTGGTTAGTTCATCTTCCCGTCGCATTTGTGGGGCAATAATTGTTTGATTTCTTGCAGATTGCGCAGTGTTCTGCAAAGGCAAGTGCAGGCTTGAACTGGATTAGAAAAAACGGAGCATGAACAGCCGAATTCTACTCGGGCAGTGAATCTGCCTCATGAACAGGAGAGTTGTTTGAAGAAGAAGACTATCGCTTTTCAAGGCGAACACGGCGCATATTCAGAACAGGCTATAAGAAAGTCATTGGGAGATTCTCCCGTTACTCTTCCGTGCAGATCGTTTCGGGAGATGCTGAAGCTTGTCAGCGAACGAAAAGTAGATTATGCGATGCTACCTGTGGAAAACTCACTGGCCGGTACGGTGATTCCGGCTTACGATGCCCTTATAGAAAGTGAACTCTTCGTCCATACAGAAGTTATGCTTCGAATAGAACACTGCCTCATGGCTCCCAAAGGGAGAGCACTTGAAGACATAAGATTTGTGATTTCGCATCACCAGGCGCTTGCGCAGTGTTCTGAACATATAGAAGAAGAGGGCATAGAGGCCAAAGAGTATTATGACACTGCCGGTGCGGCAAAGGACCTGGCAGCTTCAGAGATGCCCTTCACGGCTGCGATAGCCAGTGAACTCGCTGCCAAAACCTATGGGCTTAATATTTTAAGGAGAAATTTCGAAGATCTAGATACAAATACAACCAGATTCTTCTTAATGGGAAGTGAGTCCGTTCCATGCGTTGGAAAATG
>DSBT01000374.1 GCA_011045915.1 Mesotoga infera | reverse complement strand
CTATTTGCACACTGGACAATGGGGATATTCTATATGGCTGGATAATGGGAGCCGGATGAATCGAGAGATTCAAGTCCGGTTCTGAGAGAGCCTGGGGGTGAAATCCCCCTGGGCTACTCACCAGCTAGAGAGCCAGAAGATAGTTTCCGATGAGTGCTGTTTTTTCATGACTGGTTGGAGTCCAAACGCTCTTGAATCATCACCTTGCCCAAGAACGAAGAACAGATCTTCGCTCTGGAACGAATAACAGGTTTTCGGCGAACTGAGGACGTTTCAACGGTGAACCGATCTTGATTTGCTCTTTCAAACTCCAACCTTCTAACCCCAACCCCGATCGTTCTCAAAGCCCAGATCCCGTATAGGAGCACTACGGGATGACACCCTTAGGTTATTCAGAAAGCATCACACTCTGTCATTCTGACAGTGCTCTAAGTCAGAATCTCAATGTACAACCTCTGGCATGAGTGTGAGTCTGATTTCACGTCTTTTCACATCCTGCTTGACTTGTAACATACGAAAGTTGTATAGTTGTTTAAGCTAAATCAGCGAGGGATTTGTATGGTTGATAGTCCATGTCTTAATAAACTAAATATGTTCTGGTGGTGGAGCTGCCCCTTCGGTGGGGGTTAGCCTTTTGCTACCAGGGTAAACCCATATTGAAGGGGCTCTCACAATGGAGAGCCCCTTTATTTTTTTGAGGAGGTACTGGCATGAAGAAGAGAATTGTTGTGAATTTGAAATTAGAGGAGTTGCCAAGAAGCTGGTATAACATAAAGGCTGACTTGCCATTCAAGATGGATCCGCCTTTGAATCCAGCAACAAACGAAGTCATCGACCCCAAAGATATGATGGCTATCTTTCCAAAGTCAATAGTAGAGCAAGAAATGAGCGAAGAGAGGTTTATTCCTATCCCCGAACCTGTTCTAGACGAATACGTGGTTTTTCGTCCGAGTCCACTCATAAGAGCAACTTTTCTTGAGGAGTTTCTGAACACTCCTGCCAGAATTTACTACAAGTATGAAGGCAACTCGCCTACAGGAAGTCATAAAACAAACACGGCCATCGCCCAGGCCTACTACAACAAGGCCGATGGAGTTACAGAGCTTACTACCGAGACAGGTGCAGGTCAGTGGGGAAGCGCCCTTTCCTATGCCGGAAGGAAATTCGGCCTTACCGTGAGAGTTTTCATGGTCAGAAACAGCTATCAGTCAAAGCCTATGAGACAACACATGATGAAGATGTTCAACGGCTCAGTAGAACCCAGTCCGGGAGAGAACACTGAAAGCGGCAGAAAGTTTCTTGAGGACAGGAAGAATTTCTCAGGTTCTCTGGGAATGGCAATCAGCGAGGCCATTGAAATAGTCTTGAATTCCACCACGAAGAAGTATTCTCTGGGAAGTGTTCTCGATCACGTGCTTCTCCATCAAACTGTAATCGGATTGGAAGTCGAAAAACAGCTTGAAATACTCGGCGAGAAGCCATCGTCCATCATAGGTTGCCATGGTGGAGGATCAAACTTTGGCGGAACGATTCTACCCTTTGTCAAGAGGAGGCTCGATGGTGAAGACATCGAGTTCGTCGCATGCGAGCCGGAGTCCTGCCCCACTCTATCTAAAGGCGAGTATCGCTACGATAGCGGAGACACCGCAGGCTTCACACCGTTATTGAAGATGTACACACTCGGCAGAGACTTCGTTCCACCCGCAATTCATGCCGGAGGACTCAGGTATCACGGGGCCGCTCCTCTCGTTTCAAGATTGGTTAAGGAGGGAATTGTCACTCCCGAAGCCTTGCCTCAAGATGAGACTTTCAAAGCAGGACTTCTCTTCGCCACAACCGAGGGAATAGTACCGGCACCGGAATCGACACACGCAATTGCGGGTGCTATACGAAGGGCAATTGAGGCAAGAGAAAATGGAGAAGAGAAGGTAATTGTCTTCACTTTAAGCGGAAACGGCGCTCTGGACCTCTCTTCATACACCAGCACTATCGAGGCTCACAAAGATGTTCTTAACTTCGATGATCTGCGTGAATCGAGCGTTGCAGAACGTTAACTCTTTGAAATGCCTTTTGTCAAACGGTTTCAGTTGATTCGGTGTTGCATTACCTGATTAGAAGATGTTAGAATTGTTTTGTGATCTGAATTCTAGCTAGGGGGTGTACCTGTGAACAAGAAAGAACTTATCGCTGAACTTGCAGAGAGAACCGGAGCAACCAAGAAGCTTGTCGGAGACGTCGTTGATAGTTTCATCGGTGTAGTTGGGGAAGAGCTATCAAAGAATGAAGAAGTAAAACTCGTCGGATTCGGGACTTTCGAGGTTACAAAGAGAAAGGCAAGAAAAGGTGTCAACCCGAGAACGAAGGAAGCAATCGAGATTCCCGGCGGGAAGGTTCCGAAATTCAGACCCGGTAAAGAGCTAAAAGAGAAAGTTCAGTAACGATTGTTCCGGAAAATATGAGAAGGTGGAGCTCAGTCTCCACTTTTTTCATTTGCCCACTTGACAACCATTTCAACTGCTCTGCTGTTCTTGAGGACACCGTACAGGTCGGCTTCGGAGGCTTCAGCGATCCCTTTAACGCTGCCAAAAGCCTTAAGCAGAGACTTCTTCCTCTTTGGCCCGATGCCCGGAATGTCATCTATCTTTGAAGTTTGGAATCTTCTTTCTCTGAGGACACGGTGATAATTGACAGCAAAGCGATGGGCCTCATTGTCAATAGAGATTATCATTCGCAAGACGGGGTGCTCTTCCTTCAGTTTCACCCTGTCTCGATTGTCAAGAAAGACTAGCTCATTGAATTCCTTTGCCAATCCCACTACTTCGTATTCGTCTATGCCTATCTCGGAAAAGGCCTTCTCGACAGCTCTTAACTGTGGTTCTCCACCATCGATTAGAAGGAGATCTGGAAGAGGGTGTTTTGTGTATCTCCTCTTAACTACAGTTGCCATCGCCTCAAAATCATTTGGTTCATCGAGCTCGCTGATGCGGTATCTTCTATATTCGGATTTGTTCGGCTTTCCATTGTCGAAAACAACCACCGAGGCGACCGTGTACAGTCCCTGAGTGTGAGAGATATCAATACCCTCAATTCTCGAAGGAAATCGCTTCAACCCCAGAATCTGATGGGCCTGTCTCAGTGAATGGGCGGCATTCATCCTTATCCTCTGCTCTTCATCAATGTTCTTGAAGGCTATACTCAGAAGCCTCTCTTCCTGTTCATCACGAGGATCCCCAATATAATGGAAGTCTCTCTTGAACTGCTTGATATCCTTCTTTTTCAGACCAGTTACGATGAGCGCTTTCGGTATTCGATTTCCTTTCGCATAGTAAAACTGTGTAATGAAATCGATCGGAGTTCCATCGGGAAAATCAAAGACCAGTTTTCCCAGAAGCATTCCGCCCCTAACCTGAAGCAACGCGGCCAGGCCCGTAGAAACGGCGAGAATGTCCGCTTTCAGATCTAGAGAAGCTTCAACTCCCTGAAACGCGTAGAGATCGTCCATGGAGGAAAGTATATCTCTTATCTCCGCGGCCCTCTCAAACTGCATTGCATCGGAGAGCACTGCCATCCTCTTAAGAAGAGCCTCTCTAACTTTCAATGTGTCTCCTTCGAGAAAATCGGTGAGAGCCAAGAGTTGTTCTCGATACTCTTCAGGCGTCACTTTTTCAACGCAGGGCGCGGAACACATCTTGAGGTGATAGAGGAAACAGGGCTTCTTGACCCTGCTTAGATCGTACGAGCAAGTTCGGATTCTGAAGACTTTCTGCAGAAATTCAAGCAGTTTTCTCACAAGTCCCGCACTTGTATAAGGTCCAAAATATGAACCTTCCAGTTCTTTTGTCCTCGTAATTCCAAGATACGGGTATGGATCTGAAGAAATGTAGATATACGGGTAGGTTCGGGAGTCTTTCAGGAAGACATTGTACTTCGGCTTTCCGTTGAAGATCAGATTTGCCTCAAGAAGCAGAGCCTCACGCTCCGACGTGACCATTATGAAGTCTAGATCTTCTGCCTCTTCTGCAATTCGTTTGGCCTTTTCATTCTTTGCCCACGTTGATTCTCTGAAGTAAGACAGGACTCTTCTCTTCAGTTTCTTTGCTTTGCCTACGTAAACCGCAACGCCTTTTTGATCTTTGAAAATGTAAACTCCCGGCTCCTCGGGAAGCTGAGAGGCTTTGTTCAATATTTTCTCATTCATGCTTGCTCAACAACTCTTCGCAGATGACTCTCTTGTAAGAACACTGAGTATTCTTCAGCAGATTCCAGACCTCTCTTCCCACAGGGTTCGGCACCCCTCCGAGAAAATTCGCAAGCTGAAGGTGGAGACACTTCACTTTATTCGGATTTCTGATTCCTCCAATACCTCTTTCCATGATCACTCTCTTCTGCTCATCAGACACAGAGGACTTTTCGAGAAGCTTCTCTTTTAGAAGTGCCGTACGGGAGTGCGCCCCTAGATATTCAGCGGCAAAGGCCTCGTCCTCTTCGACCCTTTTCTCAAAGCCGGCGATCATTCCTGCGCTCTCGAGCCTCGAAACTTCCTCCTTCAGAAATGGACAGCTAAGCCAGAACAGTGTTGGAAATGGTTTCCCATCAGCAATCAATGAAGATTCTATGACTTGCGGGAATCCCCATTCACAGACTTTAACGATTCTGAAATCGTTTTTCAGAACCCTTCCAAGCTGTAGCGAAACTATTTTCTTCTCAGCACTACTGCTTTCCAATCTCCATCTTCCTCAATATGCTCGATGAGAAAGCCCTTCTCTACGAGACTTCCTATTTCCTCATACTTGTCTCTGAATATTCCCGAAAGAATCACTCTGCCATCCTTCAGGAGAAACCCACTAAGATCGAGAACGAACTCCTTCAGCAGCTCAACTATCATATTCGAGACGATGAGGTCAAAACGCTCCTCTGGCTCCAGCGCCGAAAGAAAATCCGACAGACGCGTTTCTATAGAGACTTGATTTATCCGGGCAATTTCAACTGTTTTCTCGATGGAATGCTGGTCAATGTCCAGAGCGAGAACCGAAGACGCTCCTCTCTTTGCGGCGATAACCGATAAAATCCCAGTTCCGCAGCCCACATCAAGGACTTTAGAGCCGCTTCGAATGAACTCTGAAAGAAGAGAAGCAGCAAGTTTCGTGGATTCGTGAAGGCCCGTTCCGAAGGCCATTCCGGGAATAATACCGATCTTGTTTGAATCTATTATCTTCTCTTCTTCCTCCAGAGGAATGACCTCAATCCCATCACAGAGCTCAAATGGGACCAGAGACTCCTTCCACTTCTCAAACCAATCCTTCTGTTCACTATAACCCAGATCCGCAAACTCGATCCCTTTCAGAAAAACCGGGAGTTCTTCCCCTTCCCCCAGAAAGACGTGCAATGCGTTTCCCGAATCAACAAGCTTTTCGAAATAGAGATCTGAAAAACCTTCGTTCCAGCTGATTCCTTCGATTAGATCACATTCCTCTTCTGAGAGAAACGCTACAAAGTGTTTGTACTTCACTGTTCGGCCCCTGCACTATTAAAACTTTCTCTTAGGGTTTCAAGAGCGCGTCTTGCGGCCAGCTGCTCCGCCGCCTTCTTTGTTCGCCCTTCTCCTTCACCGACAATTTTCCCTTCCAGGAATACTCCAACCTTGAACCACTTATCCTGTGGTGGACCCTCATCGAGAATTGTCTCATATACAGGTCTTGAACTGAAGCGAGCCTGCGTGAGCTCCTGAAGGGAAGTCTTGTAATCTAGAATCAGGTCGCCCCCAACCGCTTTCTCAATATACTCTGACAGCTTTGACTGAACAAACTCGATTGAGATCTCAAGCCCTCCAGTCAAAAAGATTGCTGCCAGAACAGCTTCGAAAGCATCCGCAAGAATCGAATCTCTTTCCGACCCTCCGCTCTGCCTCTCTCCTTTGCCAAGAAGGATATAATCTCCGATTCTCATAGATCTGGCAACGTAAGAAAGGACCTTTTCACTTCCCACCATAGCTCTGACTTTCGACATATCGCCTTCACTCAAGAGGTAATTGCTGAATAGGGTTCTGGCAAGAGACAATTCGAGAACTGCGTCTCCCAGAAATTCCATTCTTTCGTTTGACTCGAGAAGCCTTTCTCCGTTCTGGGCAAGCTCATTGGTAAAAGAGGAATGACAGAGAGCTCTAAAAACGAGCTCTCTGTCCGCTTCTATTCCGTTCATTTTGCAAAACTCATCGACCAGCTTTTCTTCTTCTAGACTGAGCATTACTGGATAATACCCCTTAACCTTTCTACTATGCTCTTGCTCGAAAGACCCGAAAGGTCATAGAGCAGTTCGTTGTCTCCGGAGAACATATACCTGTCGACGCCTATCTTTTCGAAACTCTTCGGCGTTATTCGAGACCGGAGCAAATAATCGGAGAGGATGGACCCTAGACCGCTATTGACATTGTGATCTTCGAGAGAGATGACTGAAGAAGAGAGGTATTCTTTAACGCTATCGAAGTCTGCCCCAATAGGACAGCTAACGTTAAGAACGGTCACTTCTATACCTTGAGTTCTCAGTTCGTCTGCTGCCTTCACTGCTTGATGAGTGACCTGACCCGTCGAAACAAGCGTCACTTCCTTTCCCTTCCTCACAACATCTACTTTTCCATATTCAAACTCATAGCCGTCCCCAAAGAAAGGCTTCCCTTCCTCGTCTGCAATTGGATTCATGGTAGATCTTCCCATCGCAATGACGAAATTCCCGTCGGCCTTGCTCATGAACCTGACTGCTCTATCTGTCTGGTTTGGATCGGCAGGTACTATCAGTTTGAAGCCGAAGAAGTTTCTCACTGCTCCAATGTAATCTAAACAGTGGTGAGTCTTTCCATCTTCGCCGACGTCGATTCCAACGTGGGTTACTCCCACCTTTACGTTTGCCTTGTTTATATCGTTTAGTCGCTGCTGGTTGTAAGTTTCATCGATGCCGAAAACTCCGAAGTCAGCAAAGAAAGTCAGCACTCCACACACCGATGCAGCCCCGGCAGCAGTCGCGGCATTGTGTTCCTGAACGCCAATTTGTATGAAGTTCTCAGGCCAGATCTTCTCGAACTCATTTACTTTCGTTGAAGGTTTCAGATCACAATCTACTACCATCACCGGGAGCTTACCTTTGTTGAGCTTTCCGATATCTGCAAGAGCCTTCCCGAAGGCCGATCTGTTATCGCTCTTCTTCTCAACCGGATATACGAAGGGGACTCCAATTATCGGTCTTATCTCTTCGTCCTGAGGGTGTATCGGTTCATGATACGAGGGGAGTCTCTTTCGCATCTCAACAAATCTGTCAATATCGTTTTCAAGCTTGAGTTCGGAAAGAGCAGAGGCAGCCTTTCCCATATCCAGAGGTTTTCCATGATAGGAAACATCTCCCTCCATAAACGAAACTCCCTTTCCCATAATGGTCTTGCCGATTATCGCGACGGGAGTTTTCGACTCGGATGCTTCAACTAGTGCCTTGTTCAGCTCAGAGTAGTCATGGCCGTCGACTTCAATAACCTTCCAGCCATCCGCCAGATAATTAGCCTTAATATCCACGAACATTATGTCGCGGGCATTTCCGGAGATCTGAGCGTCATTGTAGTCAATAACGACAACGAGGTTGTCAAGCCCGTACTTCTTTGCAGTCCTTCTTGCTTCCGCAACCTGGCCCTTGGCTTGTTCCGCATCGCTCATTGCGACAAAGACTCTGTAATTTTTCCCGCTGATTTTCGAAGCAAGAGCCATACCAACTCCCACTGAAAGGCCCTGTCCCAGATTTCCAGTCGTCCATTCAACACCCGGAATCCCTCTTGTAATGTGACCTTCGAATAAGGAACCCGGATGTCTAAAACCGGAAACAACTTCGTCGATATCAACGAAACCAAGCCTTCCTAGCGTCGCGTAGACACCTGGCGATGTGTGCCCGTGGCTTACAATAATCCTGTCGCGCTCGGGGTAAAAGGGTCTTCTTGGATCGTTGTTCGCGAAATCGTACACGGAAAGAAAAATGTCTATGGATGACATTGAACCTCCTGGATGACCAGAATTGGCAACAGTAGTCATCTTTATTATGTCACCCCTGCATATTCTTCCAAGATCTTCAAGCCTTTTCAATTCAGCTTTCGTGAGTAAACCCGCCATATCCAACCTCCATTCTTCCTTCAGTCGTCAATCGAAATATCTTCATCTCTATTCTTTATCAATTCATCTGGATTTGTGTCCTGTATAATCGATCGCTGGCTCTTTCTGAAATCGTCAAACTGAACCTTCAGCATCTGCCCGTCATCTGCAACCAGAGTAATAACCTTCATAAAAATGTTGACAGTCAAAACCTTACAGGTCTTGCCTTCGTAATCAACAAGAGAACCTTCATCAGGAATATCCAGAAGCTCATTTTCATAAAGCTCCTGTTCATAGGAAAGACAGCAGAGAAGCCTTCCGCACCTTCCCGATATCTTTGCCGGGTTGATCAACAACTGCTGCTTCTTGGCATGCTTCAACGTTATGCTTTCAAACTGTCTTAGAAAGCGAACGCAACAGGCCGTCATTCCGCACAGTCCAAGGCTGCCGGTCATCTTAACCTCATCTCGTATTCCGACCTGTCTGAGCTCAATTCTCGTCCTGAAAGCTCTAGCCAGATCCTTGACCAGCTCTCTAAAGTCAACCCTGCTGTCGGCACCGAAGTAGAAGACGATTCTCGATCGATCAAACATATATCTCGCCTCCAGAAGCCTCATTGGAAGAGAGTGCTTCTTTATCAGTTCCTGGCAGGTCTTCATTGCCGCCTCCGATTCTTCTTTATTCTTGGCATCCGTTTCCCAGTCTTCGTCGGTCATTACTCTGACAATCGGTTTGAGCTCTTCCTTAGTGTCATCTATGCGAGTTTCAACTGGTCCATACATAACCTTTCCAACATCCAATCCGAACTCACTCATTGCAAGCACATAATCACCCTGCTTCAGCAACTGCTCGCTGGAAGTGTATTGATACAGCTTCCCTACTGAGTGGAATTCGATTCCATAGACCGTTCCATATATCTCAGGCATCTAAATAACCTCCGTTTTATCTCCTTGCCAGGCTTCTCGAAAGCGAATGCAAAGCCCTAAATGAAACAAGAGTTGCGCTAAGTGATGAAGTTCGCTCTCTAAGAAACCTGTCACACCAAGTAAAATCTTCCAGGATTTCCTTTCCCGGCTTGAAGTTCACTAGCCATTCTAACAGATCAATGTTCATAAGCGAGTCATTGTGAGTATCGGCCGAAAGAATCACTACGTCTTTCAGGAGGCTTCTAGAGACTTCGACAAGTTCGCGCGCCCTTTCAAATGAACCCTGTCCTGTAAAAATGGAGGAGACCTTCCTGAAAGCTGAAAAGAAACTTCTGGAATCCACAAAATCCTTGCAAAAAGCCGCAAACGCTCTTCTTCGCCTCACGATATCTATAGGATCTTCGTTGACACTCTCTCTAATTAACTGTGTCAATCCTTCAAGATCGGAAGGCACTTCAAAAGCCTCGTAATGTAAAGATTCAGGATCCTGCTCCAGAAAGAACCGAAGAACCGTGAAGTTCTGCCGTGAAGCTGCATATATGTATGAAACTCGCTCTCCGTAATTTAGCTTGAGTCTATGCATAAGCTCTTCTGGAATATCCATTACAATCGAAATAGTTCTACTTCTCACTGTAGGCAAAAGTGATTGCCATGAAGATGTGGTCATTATGAGAGTCGCGAAATCCGGAGGCTCTTCAAGAACCTTGAGAAATGCGTTTGCGCTCTCATCAGTCATCTTCTCGCACTGATGGATCAACACGAACTTCCTCTTGCCTATCGCCGGTTTATGAAGCATCATTTCTTCTATGTCCCTAATCTTGTCGATGCCAATGTTTCCGCTTTCAGGCTCTATCAGTAAGAAGTCTTCAATATATCTCTTTCTGTTCCATTTCGGATCAGCCTCTATTATTGAGATAGCCGAAGCCTTCAAGTACTCACTATCTCTACCCACAAGAGTCACACTTTTTCCCGGGCCGCGCGCCAAGAACCGGGAAAGTCTTTCATTAGCTACTCCATTGAACCACTCCATGTTTTAATTATATCAATGAATACAGAATTTGACCGGAGGGAAGTATTTTGGAGAAAACATTTGCTTATCTAAAACCAAACACGATACAGAGAGGCCTTGTTGGAGAAATACTCAGAGGAATCGAGGAGAAAGGTCTGAAAATCGTCGCCCTCAAGATGCTGAAGATCTCCGAATCCATGGCGAGAGAGCTTTACAGAGAACATGCGGGAAAGGACTTCTACGAACCTTTGCTGGCTTTCATACAATCGGGACCAGTTGTGGCCATGGTGCTTGAAGGCGAGAACGCTGTTCGAAGGTTGAGAATCCTGGTCGGCAAGACCGATCCGCTGGAAGCCGCCCCGGGAAGCATACGAGGTCGGTTCGGCGTGTCGATAAGGAAGAACTTGATACACGCATCCGACAGTACTGAGAGCTCAAACCGCGAAATCAAAATATTCTTCGAAGAAAGCGAGATAAATAATTATTCACTTCTGAATGAAGGCCAGTTCTGATGTTAATTGCTCGAATCAGAAAGGGGAAGGAAGGAAAGATCCGTAATTCTTATCCGTGGATCTTCAGAGACGAGATCTTATCTCTAGAAGGCTCTGCCGATGCTGTATGTGAAGTGAACATTTTCTCGGCGAACTATGAGTTTCTCGGAAAGGGCTTCTTCAGTCCGAGCTCCACCCGAGCGATAATGGTCCTAACAAATCAAGACCAGGAGCTGGGGGAGATCTTCTTCGGAAGGCTGCTTCAAAAAGCTCTCCTGAAGAGGGAGAGACTTTTCAAGAGACCTTACTACAGACTCGTCCACGGTGAAGGAGACAGACTTCCCGGATTGGTAGTCGACAGATACGGAGAGATTCTAGCCGTGCAGTTCAGAAACTCGATTATGCAGAAAAGAAGAGAAATGATAGTCGATCTTCTCAGGAATCTACTGAATCCCAAGGGAATCTACGAACGGAGCGATTTCGAGATGGGAGTGGAAGACAAAATAGAAAGACATACGGGTTTGCTGTTCGGAGAAGTACCTGATTCAGTCGAAATCGAGGAAGATGGCATAAAGTACCTCGTGGATGTTAAGAACAGTCAGAAAACAGGGTTCTTTTTTGACCAGCTAGACTCCAGAGCTTTCTGCAGGAAAATCACCGCAGAACTCTCTCTGGAGAAAGGCCTGGATCTTTTCTCTTTTACGGGAGGATTCGGACTTAATATGGCATATTCAGGCGCCGAGGCGATCTGCGTGGACAAGTCCGCCGACGACCTAGATCGGGGAAGAGTGAACGCAGTAGTGAACAGGCTGGATAAAAGACTGCAGTTGGTTCAGAGCGATGTTCTTGACTTCCTTGCTGGATTTGAAATGAAGAACTATTTTGATATAGTAATATTAGACCCGCCATCCTTTGTTAAGCATAAGAGAGAGCTTCCGCATGGAATTTCACTTTTCCGAAGGCTAGTAGAGAGTACACTTCCGCTTGTGAAGGATGGAGGAGTATTGGGTATTTGTACTTGTGCCTATAATATTGCTGTCGAGCATCTGGTTGAGTCTATCAGAAGGTCGACGGAAAGTACCGGTACAACATTTTCGCATCTGGCTATTACACTACAATCGCCTGATCATCCATGGCTTGTTGAGGTTCCGGAGAGCCTTTATTTGAAGTGTCTGTGGGGTTTGGTAGCAAAGGAGTGAGTTTTTTTGCCCGGCTTCTGGACTCATATTATGTACGGAAAGGATGTTTTGGAAGAGATTGGACTCGATCTTGAAGCCGACAAAAGAGAGGAGTTCAATCTTGGATGCCTCTTCACGGATCCCGGGAAGTACTGCTCAAGAGAGGATCCAGAGTTCTCTCTATGGAGGTTCTCTCACACGCTAAGGTGTGATGATTTCGCCAAACTCCTCTGCAGGAAATCAGAGGAGATTTCTCGCTTCTACTCGCTGGGGGTTATCTGCCATTACTTCCTCGACGCAACCGTCAACCACTATATAGTTGCTCGCGCAGGAAATGGATATAAGTATCGCCAACTAGAAACAATGATAGACAAAGTAATCCTCAAGAGCAAAGTTGAGGCTGAAATACTCGATCTCGATCCGACTGCCGAGTTCTCTCGGTCTTTGCCAACGGCACTTGAAGATCTCTACCGTGAGATCTCAATGGAATTCTACGGAATCAAGGGCTGTTCCATCCAGAAGGCCATAGACTCCATGAATCAGTACTTTGCGGGAATCTATGGTCGCTCAAGGTTGGCCTTAATACTAAAACGTTTTAGCATTAAAGAGGGTTCGCCTGAAGAGGCTTTCTTTGAGGACACTCACGTTGATCCACTAAATCTGGAGATGAAACCCTGGTTTCACAGCATAGCCGGCTGGGAAAGCAAAAAGACTTTCGATGAGCTTTATCGCGAAGCCTTTGACAGTGCTGTCTTGTTTTTGCAGAACTATCTCGACGGTCAAACAGATTTTTCACTACCGGGGGTATCTCTTATGACAAATTTACCCCTAATGGAGTACTGAATGACAAATTTGCACAGAAGGGAGGGAGACCGCATCCATATTTGGAATGCGGTGACCATATGAAAGTTCTCGGAATAATTCTTGCAGGAGGGCGAGGAGAGTACCTGAGCTCCCTGACTCAGGTTCGTACGAGCGCTGCGCTGCCTGTCTACGGAAAGTACAGGTCAATCGATTTCACACTCAGCAATATGGTCAATGCGGGAGTATCGAAGGTTGGGATAATTACACAGTACAGCCCCAGAAGTCTTATGGATCACATTGGCTCAGGCAAGGAATGGGATCTAGACAGAAAACAGGGAGGGCTCTTCATACTGCAGCCTTATTACTCTCCTTATAACCCTTCCATGGGGTACAAAGGAACAGCCGACGCTCTCTTCCAGAACATAAACATACTCAGGAGAGGCAACGAAGACTCTGTTTTGATAGGCTCGGGAGATCACATTTTCAAAACCGACCTGACTAAGATATTCAGATATCACCTGGACACGGCCGCAGACATAACTGTCCTAACTGGCAATAAGTATGGAGAATGCGGCATGGAAGGGATGGATAGAGTGGTGTGCAAGAATGGGAGAATAATCAAGTGGATAGAGAAGGAGAAGGTTCCGGAAAACCCGGAAGAAGGAGACTGCGTTGCCCTGGGTATATACTTCATCAACAAGTTTCTGCTGAGAGAGCTTCTCTACTCCGCTGTCCCAAATGGAGAGAACGAGCTCGTGAAGGGTGTGATTTCTCCTAACCTATCTTCTCTGAATGTAAGAGAGTACAGATACAACGGTTACTGGCGGGACATAAAGCAGAGCAAGAAATGTTATTTCAGAACGAACCTCGATATTCTTGATCCAAAGATAAGGAGAGAGCTTTTCTACGAGAACGGAAGGGTATTCACCAAGTTGAAGGACCTTCCACCTCCCAAAATCACCGGAACTGCCTCCATGAATAACTCGGTTATTGCCGACGGGTGCGTAATAGGAGGAAAGATAGAAGATTCGGTCTTGTTCAGGGATACCAGGGTTATGGCCGGAGCAACTGTTAGAAACTCTGTTCTTCTTGAGGGCTGCCTTGTTGAAGAGGGAGCTCACATAGAGAATGTGATAATGGACAAGTATTGTACCGTTAGGTTGGGAAGAAGTTTCGTCGGTGAAAATGAAGAGCCCACAGTAATCGAAAAACACGGCGTAATTTAAGACGGGGTGATTGTATGGCCAAGAAAGTTGTTGCATTGATACTAGCTGGGGGGCAAGGCACCAGACTTGGATTGCTCACAGATGAGGTGGCGAAACCCGCAGTCCCCTTCGGTGGCAAATACAGGATTATTGACTTTGCATTGAGTAACTGCGTCAATTCGGGAATCTACGCAGTCGGCGTGCTAACTCAATACAGGCCCCACATTCTCGCCAGACACATTGGAATAGGTCGTCCGTGGGATCTTGACAGAAAGGACGGTGGGGTTGTAATCTTACCTCCCTTTATTGCTCAGGGAGATTCAAACTGGTACAAAGGGACTGCGAATGCTGTCTTTCAGAACATAGATTTCGTAGATGATTTCGACCCGGAACTTGTGGTCATACTCTCCGGTGATCACACCTACTCCATGGATTACAACGAGATGATAGACTATCACCTCTCCAAGGGAGCGACGGGAACGGTTGCTTGTATGCGTGTTCCACTGTCCGAGGCTCACAGGTTCGGGATGATGATAACGGATTTTGAAAACAAGATAGTCGACTTCCAGGAGAAACCGAAACAGCCCAAGTCCGATCTTGCTTCTCTAGGAATCTACATCTTCGATTGGAAATTTCTCAGGGAAAGACTTATGGAGGATGAACGAGACCAAGAAAGCAATAACGACTTCGGAAAGGATATTTTGCCGAAAATAGTCGAAGACAATGCAGGAAGACTGTTTGCTTTCGTTTTCGAGGGATATTGGAGAGATGTGGGAACCATCGAATCGCTCTGGGAAGCGAACATCGAGCTGACTCGACCGATACCGCCACTGAATCTTCACGACCCCTCCTGGAGATTCTACACTCAGACTGAGGAGTATCTGCCCGCATATGTCGGTACAAGTTCCCACGTCAGAAACTCTTTGATAAACGAAGGGGCGGAGATATACGGAAGAGTGGAAAACTCCGTCATTTTCCAGGGAGTGCAAATCGGTGAAGGGTCAACAGTTAAGGATTCTGTAATTATGACTAACTCCAAAATCGGCAACAATGTAGTGATAGAAAAGGTCATAGTCGGAGAGGGAACGATCGTGAGAGACGAAGTAGTAATCGGATATGGCGATGAGGTACCGCACGAATCGCAACCTCACATTTACGATTCGGGGATTGTTGTTGTCGGATCTGATGTCGTTATTCCCCAAAACACTAAGATTGGAAAAAACTGTGCGATTCTCAATCATGTTAGAGAGGAGGATTTCACGGGAGATGTGGCCGGAGGTAAGACCATCTCGCCCAAAGGGTAAAGGAGTAGCTTCTTTCACGCTTTTAATTGCAATATTGATAATCTGCACTACGATAGTTACATCCCTGGCTCCACTGGAAACAATTATGGCGGCAAGGCGGCTGAGTTCATGGTATTTCAGACTTGCACTTACTGTGAAATCGCTTTACTTAGCCGAACCAGAAGAAACGAAAGCAAACGGGCTGCAAATTGAGAGAAGTTCAAGAACTGTCTTTTCAAACTGCGCAGAAATAGAAATAATCAATTACCATATAAGTGAAGGAGATAGGCACTTCGATTTCGAGCTAATTGGAGAAATCACCGATATTCCATAAGGAGGTATGAGTATGAAAAAAGTTCTTTTGATCACCCTTCTCTTGGTTATGGCAATCTTTGTCGTGGCTCAGAGACTAACGATTGTTCATATCAACGACACACACGGGCACATCTGGCCCGAAGGTGATTACGGTGGGCTCGCGGCTGTAGCAACACTGATAAATCAGGTGCGAGCAGAGAACCCCAACACGCTGTTCCTGCACGCCGGGGACATTAATACGGGTGTTCCCGAATCGGATCTGCAGGATGCCGCTCCTGATATAGTTGCTCTCAATCTCATGAAGGTTGACGCAATGGCAATCGGTAACCATGAATTTGACAACGATGCTTCCGTACTCGCAAAACAGATGGAGATTGCGGACTTCCCGTTCCTCAGCGCAAACATCTACAAGGATGGAAAACCTGCTTTCCAGGAATACATGATAAAGGAAGTCGCCGGAATAAAGGTCGCCATCGTCGGCTTTACTGCTCAGGAAACAGAGATTCTCGAGTACCTCTACGCTAAGGACTACGAGTGGAAGGACGTAATAGAAGTAGCTAAAGAGATCATTCCCGAGCTGGAAGCTCAGGCGGACATAGTCATTGCGCTCACCCATATGGGAAGCAACCCCGTACTTGTCGGCCCGAATTCCTGGGAGCTTGCGAAAGCAGTTGACGGTATCGACATTATAATCGATGGCCATAGCCATACTTTCTACGAAAGGCCTGAGATAATAAACGAGACAATAATCGTATCGGCCGGAGAATGGGCAAAGAATCTCGGCAGGCTTGAACTCGAAATCGTTGATGATACCGTTATCTTTGTCTCTTTCAGGAATCTCCCGGTAATCGCCGAAGAAATCGAACCTGATTTCGCCGTTGCCACTGTTCTTGATTACTTCAAGAAGGCTGGCGGAGAAGCTCTCAATATCGTTGTCGGTGAGACGTCGATAAGACTTGAGGGCGACAGAGGTGTGGTCAGAGCTCAGGATACAAACCTTGGTTACTTGATCTGTGATGCTATGGTTTGGAAGTCCGGAGCAGATCTGGCGATAAGCAACTCGGGAGGAATTCGAGCCTCTATAGAAGCTGGTCCAGTAACGTACCGTGACATCCTTACGGTACTACCGTTCGGAAATACACTTTACGTTGTTGATGTACCGGGGACAGCCCTCAGAGACCTCCTGGAGTACACGGCAACCAGAGAAGCAGGGCAGGGAGCGATGCCTCAGGTAAGT
The DNA here is from genome assembly GCA_011045915.1 of Mesotoga infera. Lineage (NCBI taxonomy): Bacteria > Thermotogati > Thermotogota > Thermotogae > Kosmotogales > Kosmotogaceae > Mesotoga > Mesotoga infera. The sequence goes on along the minus strand of DSBT01000374.1, from coordinate 16,382 downwards.
GGAGTAACCTATGTAATAGAGAACAAAGAAGCAAAGGATATCCTTGTAAACGGAGAACCCATTGATGACAATAAGGTCTACAAAGTAGCCACAAATAACTACCTTGCCTCTGGCGGTGACGGCTATACGGTCCTTGCTGGACTCTCCGGTTACGACACCGGATTCGTGCTGGCAGATGTAGTGGTTGAGTTCGTTGGAGAGATAAGCCCGATAACCGCTTACGCCGATAGCGGAAGGATAACCAGAAAGTAGTTTTAGATTAAGTTAAGACGCAAACATTGTACTATAATAGGAGCGGAGCGATCCGCTCCTTTTATTTGATAATATCAATCGCTTTTTCCATTTTGAGTCGCAGTCACTTTCATGATATTCGGGATCCCAGAAAGGCAAACATCTATTGATTAAGGTTGAGAGGTGATAACTAAATGAGGTTGCCTACCTTCAGAGGAGGGGTGCACCCGCCGGAGAGAAAAGAACTGTCTCAGGATTCTAATCTGAGAGTTCTTCCACTTCCCGAAAGGGTCTATGTATTTCTTGCGAACCACGCCGGTATTCCTGCCAAGCCTGTTGTTAGTGTCGGTGACAGGGTCAAGACCGGTCAACTAATAGCTGAGTCCGGAGGCTTCATATCTGCGAATCTTCATTCTCCTCTTACAGGCGAAGTCAAGGAGATTGCAAAGTACTATCATCCGACTCTTTCGAAACCCGACGATGCGATTGTTATAGAAAAATCAGGCGAAGAAGAGTGGGAACTGCTTGATCCTGCAAAGCCTTATGACCAGTTCGAGCCGGAAGAGATTGTCCAAAGGATAAAGTCCGCAGGCATCGTCGGGCTTGGTGGCGCAATGTTTCCAACAAGTGTCAAACTTTCCCCCCCAGAGGGGAAAAAGATCGATCTTCTCGTTATTAATGGAGCGGAGTGTGAACCTTATCTGACGATAGATTACAGGTACATGCTTGAGCGGTCCGAGGGATTGGTCAGTGGAATTCTCGCGATTATGAGAGCGCTGAAAGTGAAAGATGCGATTATTGGCATAGAAGACAATAAGCCAAAGGCCATAGAGAGAATGGAGGAGGCGGTTAGGTCTACTCCAATTAAGGTGAAGAAACTGAAAACCAAGTATCCGCAGGGCGCTGAGAAGCAACTCATCTATGCCTTGACGAAGAGAAAGGTTCCTTCTGGCGGACTTCCTCTGGATGTGGGAGTTGTGGTCGATAACATAGGCACCGCTTATGCAATCTATGAAGCCGTTGAGCTTGGCCGCCCTCTCGTCGAAAGAGGAGTTACGATTACCGGGGAGGGCATTAGAACGCCTTTGAACGTCGTCTCGAGAATCGGAGTTATGGCAGAAGAGTTAATTGATCATGCGGGGGGAGCCCAAGAAACAGTTGAGAGAGCCTTATTCGGTGGACCCATGATGGGTATCACGGTTCCCAAGACAGACGTTCCCACCGTAAAAGGCACTTCTGGGATTACTCTGTTGCTCAAGAGCGAACCTCTTGAAGAGTTCCCATGCATCAGGTGCGGCAAATGCACATTCGTCTGTCCCATGAATCTCCAACCGTTTCTGCTGAACCTCTACGGAACAAACAGATTGTACGATGCACAAGTAGAAAATGGTCTGATGGACTGTATAGAATGCGGGAGTTGTTCCTTCGCCTGTCCGGCCAATATAGATCTGGTAAAGAATTTCAAACTTCATAAGAGGGTCTATCGAAGTCTGAAGGGAGGTGCGAAGAAGTGAAGCTTTCAATGATGGCAGCACCTCACTTGAGATCTGAAGATAATGTTAGAAGGATAATGCTGGATGTTCTGATCGCACTTTCTCCTGCAGCAGTTTGGGCAGTAGTCTCATTCGGCATGAAAGCACTTGTTTTGATACTTGTCTGTACGGTCGGCGCGGAGGCGCTCGACTTCTTTGTAATGAGATTCATGAGGCACAAGAAGACCTTCAAGCCAGACCTTAGCGGTTCGGTCACAGGGTTGTTGCTTGCACTGAATCTTTCAGTTGCTGTTGAATGGTGGCAGGCTCTGATAAGTATCTTCGTTGCAATAGTGATTGCAAAGTCGGTCTTTGGGGGTCTCGGAAAGAACTTCTTCAATCCCGCACTGGTCGGAAGGGTCTTTCTTCTGATCTCGTTCCCCGTTCAGATGACAACATGGTTCAGTCCTTTTGATATGCAGACCACCGCCACTCCAATGGCTATTCTTAAGCAGGGAGCACCAAGAGTTTTCTCATTGCAGGAGATGTTCCTTGGCACTATCCCCGGCTCTATAGGGGAGGTAAGCGCGCTGCTGCTTCTTCTCGGTTTTGGGTGGCTGTTGCTGAGAAGGAGAGTTTCGCCCTTCATACCTATTACATACGTAGGAACTGTAGCAATAATGGCGACAATCTTTTACGCTGCCAATCCTGGTTTTGGCTCGCCGCTGTACCACATCTTTGGAGGCGGTCTGATGCTGGGAGCTCTATTCATGGCCACCGACATGGTAACAAGTCCAATGTCGATCAAGGGGCATTTGATCTTTGGAGTTGGCTGTGGAGTCTTTACCATGATAATCAGATTGTTTGGTGGCTATCCGGAAGGCGTATCATTTGCGATTCTGATCATGAACGCATTCGTACCGCTAATAGATATGGGAACCAAGCCCAAGATATTCGGGAAACCAAAGAAGGTGAAGAGCAATGCGTGATTACTTGAAGACCGGCATTACTCTGATGGTTATTACCATAATCGCAGCTTTAGTCCTTTCTGTGGTCTACACCATTGTTGAAGAGCCGATCGCAAACGCAGAACTTGGCGCAAAACTCGCCGCTATTCGAGATGTTCTTACCGATGCGGATTCGGGAGAACTTCTGATCGCTGAAGAGAGCATCCCCGAAACCGCGAGCGAACTCGCGGAGTTTGAATGGTTCCCAAAGGGATTCACCGCTTCAGAAGGAATAATTTATCAGGCTGTCGACTCGCAGGGAAGCGTAGAAAGTCCTGCATACAAGTTCTTGAAAGATGATGGCAGCGAGGTTTTTGTAGCCATAGGCATAGCAGTCGGTTACGGCGGCGACGTCAAGTCAATGGCAGCCTTCGTTAAAGACTCCGATGGGGTGCATCTGAATAGAATCAAGGTTCTCGAATACTCACAGGAGACCCCCGGCCTCGGAGCCAATATCGCAAACGAGAGTGTACAGATGAGATTTTATCCGATCGACAGTCAAGGACTCGAGAAGAGCATCAAAGTCGACAAAGATGCAGGAGCAACCCCTATTGGAGATCAAATAGACGTTAGAAAAAGGGAAGAAGGGATAGTCACCGTAAGCGATGTGATGACTGGAGCAACGATTACTCCGAGAGCCGTTGCATTCTCACTCAACGCTATCTCAGAGTTCCTGGAAAAGGCAGGTGTTAGATGATGGCTGAATCGAAGTTCTCGGTTCTCACAAATGGAATCTTCAAGCAGAACCCGATCTTCATTCAGGTTCTTGGCATGTGTCCTACTCTTGCTACAACGACAAGCGCCGAGAATGGATTGGGAATGGGACTCGCAACAACTGCGGTTCTTGCAATGTCGAATATCACGATCTCCCTTGTCAGGAAACTCATTCCCGACAAGATAAGAATTCCCGCATATATTGTCATAATCGCTTCCTTTGTCACAATGATTGACATGTTGATGCACGGTTTCATCTACGATCTATGGAAGACTCTAGGCCTATTCATTCCACTTATAGTTGTGAACTGCATAATCCTCGGAAGAGCAGAAGCATTTGCCTCCAAGAACAATGTCTTGAGTTCTTTCCTGGATGGTCTTGGCATGGGGCTGGGTTTTACTGCCTCCCTCGTGTTGCTCGGTTCTGTAAGAGAGTTTCTCGGAAATGGATCGATTTTCAATTACCATCTATCCGATGTGAAGATGTTCGCTATGATACTCCCTCCAGGCGCATTCATCGCTCTGGGCATGCTCGCCGCTTTCTTCAACTATGTGGGAATAAGGCGCAGCAAAATGAGGAGGGGTGACTGATGGCTACGAGACTGGTTTTCATATTTCTTTCAGCGATTCTTATAAACAATTTCGTGCTTTCGAGATTTCTGGGAATCTGTCCTTTCTTAGGCGTCTCAAAAAAGATTGATACCGCGGTAGGAATGAGCATAGCCGTTACATTCGTTATGATCATGGCCTCAATTATCACATGGCTTCTGAATATTCTGCTCGATATGTTGAGCATTCCCTTTTTGAGAACCATTGTGTTCATTCTTATTATTGCAACACTGGTACAGTTTGTCGAGATTTTCCTGAAGAAGACGAGTCCGGCGCTTTACGATGCATTGGGAATATTTCTTCCCCTCATTACGACGAACTGTGCGATTCTCGGCCTGGCACTACTCAATGTCCAGCAGAACTACACACTGCTCGAAACGATCGTGAATTCTGCAGGTGCTGGACTTGGCTTTGCTTTGGCCCTCATTCTTTTTTCAACCATTAGAGAGAGGATGGAGCTTTCCGAAATTCCCGAACCTTTCAGAGGTACTGCCATTGCATTGATCACTGCCGGTTTACTCTCGATGGCCTTTATGGGTTTTCAAGGCCTGGTAAAACTGTGAGGCGATGTGTATGACAGTAGTCTATTCAGTTCTGTTTATGGCCATACTGGGCATTGGAGCAGGTGTCTTCCTAGCGTTCGCCTCCGCGAAATTTGCGGTCAAGAAAGATCCAAGAATCACACTTATCGAAGCCTCTTTGCCAGGCGTTAACTGTGGCGCCTGTGGTTTCCCCGGTTGCTCGGCTTTTGCAAAGGCTATTTCCGATGGCAAAGCTCCGCTGGACGGTTGTATTCCTGGCAAGCGGTCCGGCGTTCCAGAAAAACTGAAGCTAATCATGGAGACGGACGTCGACAAGCTCACCGCTCTCTTCGAAGAGGCAGAGGAAGATGCGGAAAAAACACTGGAAAAACTGATCGCCGCATCCGGGAAAGAAGTAAAAGCGGCGCCACCTAAGCCCAAAAGGCCAACCCAAGAAGAAATCGAAAGCTACAAGGATAAGCTCAAGGAGAATCCCAGTGCAACGGTGATCTTTGCCGTACTTCCCAACATAAACTGTGGTGTATGTGGTTCCCCAGGATGTGCGGCCTTTGCCCTGAAGGTTGCCGGCAAGGAAGAGAACGCAGACAAATGCGTCCCGGGCAAAAGACAGAACGTGCCTGAGAAGGTAGCAAAGATTATGGGGCTTTCACAATCTGAGATTCAAAAGATAATTGAAGATACCTCCGGAGAACCGGCTGAGATAAAGAAGAAGTTTGAGTCATGAAAAAAAGGTTGGCTGTTCTAGGTTCTACTGGATCTATTGGATCACAGACACTCGAAATAGTAGATAAGATTGAAGAAATCGAAATTGTGGCCATTTCCTGCGGCCACAATTTCGACTCTTTTTCTGAACAGCTTTCAAAATTCCATCCTAAATTCGCCGCCGCTCTCGAAAGGAATGGGAATTTGGCCGATTCCTTTCCGGAAACAACCTTTTTCCAAGGCGAAGAGGGAATAGAAACAATGCTCGAGAAGTCCCGACCGGATTATGTGCTGCTTGCGGTTAGCGGAGCGGCCGGACTTAAATTCAGCCTTAAGGCGGCTGAAGTTTGCAGCAGACTATGTCTTGCGAACAAGGAGTCTATCGTTTGCGGAGGAAATCTCTTGCTAAAAAAATGTGCCAGAGAAGATGTCGAATTGATTCCGGTCGACTCAGAGCACAGCGGTCTCTTTCAGCTTCTTGAAGGTACAGTTCGCCCACAAAGAATCCTAATAACGGCATCTGGCGGTGCCCTGAGGGATTGGCCGAAAGAAAGTATTCACCGGGCAAGCCCTGAAGATGTCATGAAACACCCTGTTTGGTCTATGGGAAACAGGATAACCGTTGATAGCGCTTCAATGGTTAACAAAGGACTCGAAGTAATCGAAGCGAAATATCTCTTCGGATTCGAATCAAGTGAAATTGATACTTACATATGCAGAAACAGCTTTGTTCATGCCGGTGTTGTGTACAATGACGGTGTTGTGAAACTCCATGTAGGTCGTCCGGATATGCGAATTCCAATTGCATATTCTTTGACCTATCCTGAACGGCAGCATCTTTTCGGAGAAGAGAGATTAGCCGCCACACCAATTGTACTGGAAGAGATGCAGCATGATAAATTTCCCGCTTTGAGCCTTGCGAGGGAGATTTGTGGCACTGTCAGCAAGCAGATCGCTTACAATGCAGCAGATGAAATAGCAGTCGATGCTTTTATGAAGGGTAGGATCCCTTTTGGAAGCATTTACAATATAATTGAAAGGACGGTCGCAGGTACCGATGATCAAAACCCGACCGATTACAGTCAAATAATCGAGATTGACGGCTTTGCAAGAAGACTGGCTAAAGAAGAGGTGGATAGATGGTATTGTCAATAATATATTTTCTTCTCATTCTGACCGGGATAGTTGTGGTGCATGAACTTGGACACTACCTATTCTCAAGGCTTTTCGGAGTGAGAGTGATTGAATTTGCCATTGGGATGGGTCCCAAATTGTGGTCGAAAAAGGGAAAGAATACTACTTTTAGGATAAATGCATTCCCTATTGGTGGCTACGTTAGACCCGCCGGAGAGGATCTCGACACCATCGATTCTTCCGTTCCCGCTAATGAGCAGATACAGAATAAACCGGCCTGGCAGAGATTCATTATCTATTTTTCAGGTCCGGCTTTCTCCTTGCTTCTGGGTTTCCTGATACTCTCCCTCGTTGCCGTAGTTTGGGGTTTTCAGGAAGTAAGGATCGACAAAATCGAGCCCGGCTCACCCGCTGCGATATCCGGCATGGTGCCTGGCGACAGAATAGTTTCTGTAAATGGAAAGACTCTGATAGACAACACCCGGCTCAGTGAAGCAGTTGCAGCAGGCGATAGGATAGATCTTGTCGTGCTTAGGAATGGTAAGGAAGTTGAAGTCACTCTTCTGCCCGAATTGCTTCCCCAGGAGGCCTTCATTGTCATCGGCAGCACTGCTGGTGAACCCGGCGCGTCCCTTTACACAATCAACGGCGCAGCATTTAATGGGGATTACGTTGGATACGCCGGTGTGCTTTCGCCAGAAAGTACGGTAAGACTTGGTTTTTCTGATGGAACGACTCTCTCGGGCACCCTTCTAACTTATTCGCCAACAGAGGAACGCTATGCCATGGGAATATACTATGCGAATTTCAAACCCTTATTGGCAAATGATTTCGGTCAATTCAGGGAGGGCGACCTCCTGCTTGAAGTAAATGGGATGAAAACCGATACAAGTTATGATCTGACGACCATGAGTCAGCTGCTTTCCCTCAAATCGGATGAGCTGCTAATTCAGTTGACCGGCAAGGAAACTACGTTTGCAGAGTATGGTTTTCCAGAGGAATTCGTTGTTTCGATAGAACGCGAAGGTCGAACAATTGAATTAACGGTTAGCAAGAACGAGATGATCGCTCTCATCAGTGAAGCCGGGTCTTTCGCTCAGGGTAGCGATTACTGGTATCCCGACAGCGCTTTCGAGGCGGTAGGTCTGGGCATTCAGTGGGCAAACAACCTGCTGTTCACTATGGTCAAGGTTGTGGGTAGCCTCTTCACTGGCGGAGCAAATATCAACGAGTTTACAGGCCCAATAGGACTGGTGACAATAGTCGATCAAGCTGTGAGTCTAGGTCTGAGAATTGTGCTTTTCTTCGCAGGATTCATTTCATTGAACCTTGGAGTAATTAATCTGATCCCTTTCCCAGCACTTGATGGGGGCAGGATGCTTCTGGCGCTACTTGAAATGATAACAAGAAGGAGACTGGATCCAAAGATCGAAGGCTTGATAAATGTGATCGGGTTTATGATACTGATGGGTTTTATGATTTACATAACGTTCATTGACATAGGCAGGTGGCTATGAGCAAGGCAGTTCAAGTTGGTTTCGTAATGATTGGCGGAGGAAATCCAATCACAGTTCAATCAATGACAAACACCAAGACTTCAAACGTCTCTGCCACTATAGACCAGATTCAGAATCTTGCGGATGCCGGCTGCGACCTTGTCAGGGTCTCAGTTCCCGATCGGGAATCTGCCGCGGCTCTCAAGGAGATCTGTTCTCTGAGCAGAATTCCTGTGATTGCAGACATCCACTTCGATCACAGGCTTGCCATTGAATCGATAAGAAACGGGGCTGCGAAAGTGCGGATAAACCCCGGAAACATTGGACAGGAATGGAAAGTCATCGAGACGGTCAAAGTCGCTCTGGAATACGGCGTCCCGATCAGAGTCGGTGCAAATTCCGGTTCCCTTGATAGAAATTTCAGTGCGTGTGATAGACCAGTAGCTCTTGCAGAAAGCGCTCTTGCTCAGGTAAGAATACTCGAAAGCGCAGGATTCGAGGATATTGTGATCTCTCTCAAATCTTCATCGGTATCAGAGACTGTGATCGCAAATGAATACCTGTTCGAGAAGACCGATTATCCGCTTCACCTTGGTGTTACAGAGGCAGGTTTTGGGCTTGATTCAACCGTGAAATCTTCTATCGGTATCGGCACACTCTTGCTCAAAGGCATTGGAGACACCATAAGAGTATCGATGTCGGGTGACCCCGTTCAAGAAATAGAGGTTGGATTGAGCATTCTCAAGTCGCTGGGACTGAGAAGAGGTGTAAATGTTATCTCCTGTCCGACCTGTGCGAGAACCGAAATAGATGTTGAGGCTCTTGCCAGAAAAGTCAAGAACTGGGTGGGAAATGCAGATGCCAACCTTTCGGTTGCGGTAATGGGCTGTGTAGTTAACGGAATTGGAGAGGGCAGTGAGGCTGACATTGGGATCGCCGGGACGGCCTCGGGCGGAGTGATATTTGTCAGAGGCGAGATCGTGGAGAGAGTGGCAAATGAGAGCCTTGAAGTTAGATTCCGACATTGGTTTGATGAACTCTTGTCGGGAGGTGATAGATGAAAGTCACAATAATCGGAGCCGGAATGGTAGGTTCGTCAATTGCATATGCAACAATGATAAAAGGCATTGCAAGAGAGATAGCTCTTGTTGATGTTAATACAGAACTTGCAGTAGGTCAGGCTATGGACCTGAGTCATGGAAACGCGTATGTGAGGCCGGTGAAGATATCCGGTGGAAGTTATAGCGTGTCGGCAGATTCCGATGTTGTGGTTATTACCGCCGGAAGGCCTCAAAAAGAGGGGGAGAGTCGTCTCCAGCTTCTGAAAGACAACGCTGAGATTGTCGAAAGTGCCGTTGATGAATCTCTTTCATTCAGCAGGGAGCCCATCTTCCTGGTGGTGTCAAATCCCGTGGACGTGCTTACATGGGTTGCATGGAAGAAGTCGGGTTTCCCGAGAAACAGGGTAATAGGTTCAGGGACAACTCTGGATACCGCGAGGCTCAGACAGAGTATAGCCGATCACTGCGAGCTTGACCCCAGAAACGTTCATGCCTATGTGATCGGTGAACACGGCGATAGCGAGATCGTTAACTGGTCGAACGCAGATGTTGCAGGCATTCCGCTTAGTGATTTCTGCAGCAGCTGCAATAGGAACTGTGGCGACAGTCTCTTCGAGAAGTTGTTCGAACAGACCAAGAATGCTGCCTATAGAATAATCGAGAAGAAGGGTTCGACTTACTACGGAATCGGACTTGCCGTGTCTAAAGTACTTTCAACTATTCTGAACAATCAGCGCTCTGTTCTCACCGTGTCATCGGTTCACGAGGAATTTGAAGGATTGAGAGACGTACCTTTCAGCGTTCCCACAATTCTTGGTCGAAATGGAGTAGAAAGAGTTTTGAGAATCAGTCTTTCAGAGAATGAGACTGAAGGACTCTCGAGGTCAGCAGGCATTATAGCCAGTGCCGTAGAAAGCCTTATGAAGTGAGGAGGGATTAGCGTGAAAAGAGTTTTGCTTCTTGCAATTGTAATTCTAAGTGTCTCCGTATTTGCCACCTCGGTTTCGTACGATCCTCAGGGACTTATGTTCATGAGCAGACCGGGAGCAAGTATCAACGTTAACGTGAATTTGAACAAGGGGATAGGATCGACTTACTATGGCGGTGAATCTCTAGGACTTTCGTTCTCCGTCGATAGAAGCGCGTATGTGGCCGTCTTGGATATCGATCCTTCAGGGCAGATTCAGGTTCTCTTTCCCAATGTCTACGACCAGGACAATTACGTCCAGGGAGGAAGGACCTACACTTTGCCGACCGATAAGGCAACTACAAAGTACAATCTGCAGATTGAGTCTCAGAGAGGAAGAGAAACAATCGTGGTTGTAGCTTCTTCTTCTCCTCTGAACTTTCTTGGAAACGTGTTCTCCTTGTTTGACAGATACCCTTTCCCTTACTTAAGCCAGAATATAAGCAACCTTTCGGTTGTAATTGATCCCGTGTTCAACACGAGCTGGGGAATGGGTTACACATACTTCTATAATAGCTATGTGCCTTTCACTGTGAGGACAACAATCAGAGCAGACAGAAACGACGCTAACGTCTATGTCGATGGAATTTTCATGGGAAAGTCGCCGGTCACAACTACTCTGGAAACCGGGACTCATACAGTCTACTTATACACAGACAGAAATCTTGTGTACGGTCCTTCTACCATTAACGTACAACCTGGTTCAAGCGATTTCCAGTTCTCCCTTTTGCCAAACTACATTTACGGTTATCTAGAAGTAACATCGATTCCAGACGGCCAGGTTTATGTCGATGGACAATATGCTGGCGATACACCGTACAGAGACTTTGAAAAGGTCGGAAGCCATACTGTGACTGTCTCAAAATGGGGTTACCACGATGCAAAGCAAAACGTCTATATCAACAGAGACATGGCGACTTCAGTCGATCTAAGGCTCACCGAAAAGACCCAAGAGGAGAAGCAAACGGACAACATAATTCTCTTCTCGATTATCGGTGTTCTGGTCGCGGGAATTGTCATTGCAATAGTTCTAGGCGTTTCCAACTAAGAGTGTCCCGAGAGGGGCGCTTTTCTCTTAGATGAAGCAAAAGTCGAAGGCATATGTCAATCTGCTGCTGGTAGTAATTTTCTGGGGATTGACCTTTCCGGTACAGAAAAACATACTGGAAGGTCTTTCTCCAGTATTTTACAATGTTCTTCGGTTTTCGATTGCACTAATTATCCTGGTTCCTCTGAGGAAAAAGCTCGGCCTTAAACTCACAAAGAAGAGCCTCTTCCAGGGACTGATTCTTGGGCTTTTCCTTTCCGGAGGTTATGTATTTCAGACGTGGGGACTGGTTTACACCACGGCATCGAAGAGCGCTTTCATTACCGCATTGTACGTGGGACTCGTTGCAATTATCGGCCCTGTTGTCGAGAGGCGCGTTCCCAGCAGATATCAGATTCTTGCGCTTGGCGTCTCCCTGATTGGTCTTTATTTCTTGACAACACCTGAGGCCGGATTCAATTTCGGTGACCTGCTAACAACCTTCTGTGCAATATCCTTTGCGCTGCATGTTGTTCTTATTTCATATTTTACTGAAAGAGAAGAAGTTGAGGAAATGGAGCTTCTCGTGCCTCAGTTTGTCGTTGTCGTTCTTGTCAATTCAATGCTGATCCCATTTGTCAAAGGCGAAGTTTTCGTGAATGGATCAATAATATTCGTTGCATTGTTCTCGGCAATCTTTGCCACGATTTTCGCCGTTACCGTTCAGTTGAAGTACCAGAGATTTCTCGGATCCGTTGGCGCCTCATTGATCTATGTAGGAGAGCCAGCCTTTGCACTGTTCTTCGCAATGGTATTACTCAAAGAGATTCCAGGTAGAATGGAAGTGATCGGCCTTTTGATGATGACGGCAGGAATGATATTTGGAGGAACCTCTTCCTTCATCATGAGAGATAGGGGTGTGAAGAATTGATTGGAAAGATCTTGGCTGTAGAGGACGATATACACATAGCGAAACTTCTTCGCATGGAGCTGGGTCACGAGGGATATGAAATAGAAGTCTTGAGCAACGGAAATGAAGCTTTGAAGCATTTGGAAAAGGAACTTCCTGATCTCTTGATTCTTGATGTCATGTTGCCGGGAATCGACGGTTTCTCTGTACTTCAGGAAATCAGAGAATATATTTCGACGGACCTGCCTGTAATAATGCTAACAGCAAGAGGAGAAGTGAAGGACCGGGTACGAGGACTGAAGAGCGGCGCGGACGATTATCTGCCAAAACCCTTCGTCATTGAAGAGCTTCTGGCAAGAATAGAAGCTGTACTAAGAAGAAAGGGAAAAGTTGAGAGAATCAGCTACCACGAACTCATGCTCGATTTTCAGTCTCGTGAGGCTTCAGTCAGTGGAGAGCCTCTTCAGCTGAGTCGAACCGAATTCGACCTTCTGGCCGCTTTGCTGTCAAATGCAGGCATTGTAATGTCAAAAGAGAGATTATTGGAAAAGGTTTGGGGAAGTGAGGACTGGGGCAATCCCAACGTCGTTGAAGTCTACATAAACTACCTTCGTAAGAAACTTGGAAAGACCGGTGAAAGAATCAAGACAGTCAGGGGATCGGGCTACGTTGTCCGATAGACGGAAACTCTCAACGGCAACTCAGGTGGCCATCTATTCGGTGGTGCTTGTCGTATTCATCCTCTGCGCATCGGCCCTCTTCGTATATGCCGTTTCTGAGAACGTCTTCATCAGAAATTACTCGGCAGAGATGAAAAGCATATTCATGGATTCCCCCATGGGAAAGGGATTCGGTTATGGAATGGGCAGAATGTCGATAGGGAGGGGGTCTACGGAATTCTACGTAAGAATTGACGAAACGGTAGTTCAAAATCCATCAGAACTTGTTGCAGTTCCCGATGTGGAAGGATACGTCAGGACAAGAATAGAGGGAAGTTCCTATCTTCTATATGGTTTCTGGAACGGAACTGAGAAAGTAGTCCTTGGGGCAAGAATGGACGATCTCGATTTCTTTCTCGAAAGTCTGGCTACCACCCTTCTTCTCTCGCTTCTCGTAGGAATCGCCCTATCGGTGGTTGGTGGTTTTCTTCTTGGAAACAGAGTTTCCAAACCCATAGAAGACACTTCACGGTTGCTCAAAGAAATTACTATGGATGATCTTTCCAGGCGAGTCGAGAGTGAGCCGAAAACTAGCGAGCTCGCCGAACTGAAAGAATCTCTCAATAAGGCTCTGGACAGGATACAAGATGGATACAGCAGGCAGGAGCAGTTTTCTTCAGATATTGCGCATGAAATTCGTTCTCCACTCACTTCGATACTTGGCTTCTCAAGATTGATTAAGCGCTGGGGCTCTAGTGATCCCGAGGTCGTAAAAGAGGCTGCCGAAAGCATTTCAGACACTGCAGACAAAATGATGACAATCACCGAATCCCTTCTATTCCTCTCACAACCAAATATTGAGCTAAACACTACGACTTTCAGCATCAGAGAATTGGTGGACGAGCTGGTTGGCAGCGCAAATTCCGTAGAGTCCAATGACTTCAGAATTGATGTGCCGGATATTGACATCAGTTCAGATAGAGTTCTACTGAGGATCGTTCTCAAGGTTCTTGTAGAAAACGCGCTAAAATTCGGGAAAACTGGACCAATAGAGATCTTTTGGTCAAATGGCGTGCTAAGTGTTAGGGACCATGGAAAGGGTATCGAGAAGGATGAAATAGACAAGATATTTGACCGATTCTACAGAAGTGATTCCTCCAGAGGCGGTGAAGGACATGGATTAGGCCTTTCCATTGCAAGCAAGATCTGCAAGGTTTTAGGGCTTTCAATCGCTGCCGATAACTGCACAGATGGAGGAGCAGTGTTCAAAGTGGGGGTATTGAGATGAAACTAGTCTTTTCGATCGCCGAGCTGGCGATAACCTGGATTTTAGTTCCAATTCTTCTCTACGCAGGCGCTCCGTTTTCGGCAGCACTGGGTATGAGAATTTTCGGTACCGTAATAATTGCCGGATCTCTTTTTCTGTCGATCTACTCCGCTTTGGTCCTGTATTACTGGTCGGGAAGACTTCCGACCTCTTTCTTTGGTCCTGAAACCACAGTTCAGAGCGGGCCGTACAGATTTGTCCGTCACCCATTCAATGCAGGATTCATAGCCTTTATCTTTGGCCTTGGCATTCTCTGCGGTGATTACTGGAGACTGCTTTATGTTGCGGCTGTCGGCGCAGTAGTTGCACTGTATTCTCTTTTCCAGGAAAGACGCGCAGCAAAAAGCATCGATAGCTATGAAGAGTATAAAGAGGAGATTCCATTCATGATTCCTGATCCGCGAAGGCGAATTCCATTTGACAAGTCCAGATCAGTCCCATGGCAGTTTATCGTAGCTTCATTCGTTGTGAAACTCGTTATACTCTTTGTTCTGCCTTCAAAAGTAAAGAACTCGAAGGTGCTCAGGCAGAGGCGGCCTTTCGTAATAGCCCTGGCCCATCAAACGCATTTTGATGGTCCTCTGATCTTCTATTCAACATGGAGATATATAAGATTTGTGGGTACAGCCATTTACGTTGACAGATTAGGATTACTGGGTTGGTTGAGCGTAATCCCTGTTAGAAGATATGCCGTAGATACTTCGGCAATCAGGCAGATGCTCGCGACAATTAAGCAAGGAGTTCCTCTTGGAATCGCTCCAGAGGCAGCAAGATCATGGGATGGCAGACCTCTTCATACAAAAAGAGAGATATGGAAGCTCTTCAGAATGTTGAAAATCCCTATAATTCCGGTAAAGTTTCTCGGCGTTCAGCGGCTTTGGCCAAGATGGTCCAAGATATTCTCTATCGGCACTTCCACCGTTGAATTTGGAAATCCCATTGAAGCTGATGATCCTCATCTAGAAGAAAAGGTTATGGATTTTCTGGGTAAAGAGGATCCCACATTCAGACTCCCTTACCGGAACTACAAGCACATCGAAAAGCTGATATGGCGCTGTCCTAGCTGCGGAGCCATATCATCAATCAAAGGGTTCAGAAGCGGCTTTTCCTGCTCTTCCTGCGGGAAAAGTTGGACAAAGCCAACTGTTAATGAAGTCATTCAAATACACGACAAGATCATACCGGGAAGTATGGGGCTGTCCTTTCCCATAAAGGATGAGGTAATATTCAACGGAACAAAAGTTTTCGCGACTATGTATGAAGATCACGCAATTATCGGAGACTACAGGCTGGATTACAACCTCATAAAGAATTCCAGTATAGAGAAAAGCATTGAACCGGTATTCGGAATAGCAAATGAGATGGTGAGCTTCGTATCGACAACAAGTGCCCTGATGTGGCAGGAAGTTGTAGACTTTCAGATCAAATTCAGACTTATGAAAGAAAACTATCACACTGATCTTTGGGGATAGCTCCCGAAAGGGATGCCCATAGAAACGTACCAGGTTGGGGGTAGGGGGTCGGAAGAACAAAGAATCAGTTCCAAGTTCCGAGTTGTGAGTTGTAAGACCGGCGTTGGGAGTAGCAGCTTGGTGGTTGGAAAGAGCAAAGGACTGGTTGACCGTTGAGAGGTTCTCCGTTCTCCGAATAACAAACCTGTTATTCGTTCCAGAGCGAAGATCTGTTCTTCGTTCTTGGGCAAGGTGATGATTCAAGAGCGTTTGGACTCCAACCAGTCATGAAAAAACAGCACTCATCGGAAACTCTCTTCTGGTTCTTGGCTTTCATAACTGACAATTTGCAACTGATCTCCACAGCTTAAAGAGGTTTCTAGATGCGAGATCCCGATCAGTTTCATATCGGTATGACCAAAGAGGAGAATAGAGATGATGTCTCTGTTAACAGAGATCAGGGGGTCCTTGATTCTTAGCACGCAGCGGTTTTTCTTCGTCAGCAGAAGAGACCGTCATCCTGTGAATGGTTCTTCACAGGACCTCGCTCTTCAAAACTCGGTTCTGATGACCCGCTTCAATAACCTGCTCCTCCTAACCCGATTTACATAACCCGTTCCTAAAGGTGGTTTTCTCCCCGCGAAGCGGAACTGGCCACCGAAGGTGACTGGCCTCTGCCGGAGGCAGAGACTGGCCAGGCGGAGCCTGACTGGCTTTCTAATCGCCTCCTGCCAAATGCAGCATCACTTCTGCTCTTGCCAGACCCTAGACCTCACGACTTCAGACCCGGTTCCCCCGTTTCCCTCTTAATTAGACAGCCTACTTCTGTTTACTGAGATGTGCTTTTTCTTTCTCAATGATTCCTTTTGATTATAGTAAGATAGTACTGTTTCGAAACATTCTTTGGAATCCTCTATTATCTTCGGTAAAGCATTCTCACGGTCAGGGGGCAATCACTCATCCGGCAGACAACAGTGCTGGCCAACCTAATTGGAGGTGGAGCTATTGAACTGGAAGAAAAGAATTCCTGCAGTTGTCATCGTCCTGATTCTCGCTAGCCTAATCCCCGCAAT
>DSBT01000373.1 GCA_011045915.1 Mesotoga infera | reverse complement strand
TCTCCCGGGATTTTCAGACCGCCTGCGATTCCGGTAAGTTTCAGAGCAGTAGCTGAAAGCGGTGATGATTGCTGTGAAGAGTAGGTACAGAGTTGTAATAATAGGCGGGGGTGTAATCGGAACGGCAACAGCCTTCTATCTAGCGAAGAGTGGGATTCGCAACGTCGCTGTGCTTGAGAAGAATTATCTTTCATCAGGCTCAACAGGTCGATGCGGAGGAGGCATCAGGCAACAGTGGTCAGAAAGAATGAATGTGCGACTTGCCATCAGGAGCGTCGAGCATTTCAAAAGATTCGACAGTGAAGTGGGATTCGATATTGAGTACAACCAGGGTGGATATCTTCTTCTAGCCTACACAGACGAAGAAGTCTTGTCCTTCAATAAAAACACTTCAATGCAGAAGGAAGAAGGACTTGACGTTGAACTCCTCTCAAGAGAAGAAACGGCAAAGAAGTTTCCTTTCATAAACTTGACTGATGTTAAGGCTGCGGCTTATTGTCCAAGTGATGGCCACGCAAATCCACACTTGACAACGTTTGCATACGCACGGGCCGCTCAAAGGATGGGGGTAGATATCCTCACCCATACTTCTGCCAAAAGAATTCTTACGGAAAAAGGAAGGGTAACCGGTGTTCTCACCGACAGAGGTGAGATTGAATCGGAAATTGTCGTAAACGCAGCTGGCGGTTACTCCCAAGAAGTGGGAGAGATGGCAGGCATAGATTTGCCGACTGAATCCTACAAACACCAGATATTAGTTACGGAACCTCTAGAGCATTTCATGGATCCGCTCGTCATAAGTTTCGAGAAAAACTTCTACATAAGACAGACGAAATCGGGGAATTTCATAATGGGGCAGGGGGACAAAGCAGAACTCCCCGGACATGATGTCACTCCAACATGGAGGTTCTTGAGAGAGATGACTGGGAAGATGCCTGAATTCTTCCCATTCCTCAGTGATATGAGAGTCCTGCGACACTGGGCAGGACTTTATAATATGTCTCCCGACGGCCTGCCCATCATCGATAGGTCATGCGAGATTGAGGCCTTTTACTGTGCGATTGGGTTCTCAGGCCACGGATTCATGCTGGCCCCTGCTGTTGGAGAGGCAGTTGCCGAGTGGATAACATACGGTGAACCAAGAAGCGTTGATATTTCAAATCTGAGTATTAATCGATTCGAGCGGGGCTTTAGTAGAGAGAAAAATGTAGTATAGGAGGTCGAGAGGATGTTTGATGAAACGAATTTCTTCATTATTCCACCGTTCAAGAATGAAGTCTATATTGATCCCACTGACGATCACGTGAGATCTGAGATGAAAGAAGCAATCGCAACGGTAAGATCTCGGGAGAAAGACTACGATCTGTTAATTGGCGGCAGACACTACTCTACAGAGAAGCGAATCATTTCGACGAATCCTGCCGATCCTGAAGAAGTAATCGGTAGAGTCTCAAAGGCCAATAAGGAATTAATAAATAGGGCTATGGAGAGTGCCTATAATGTTTTTAGAAGCTGGAGCCGACTGCCTGCTCACGAGAGAATAAAGCCCTTTCTGAAAGCGGCACAGATAATGAGAGATAGACGATTCGAACTCGATGCTACAATGATTCTTGAAGAAGGAAAGAGCTGGATTGAAGCCGATGCCGATCTTGCCGAAGCAATAGACTTTCTTGAGTTCTACTGTCGTGAAGCCCTCAGGTATGCAGGATCTCAACCGGTAGTTCAGATACCTGGCGAATTAAACGAACTGAGATACATACCGCTGGGCGTGGGTGTAGTAATACCACCCTGGAATTTTCCCAGTGCAATCATGGCCGGGATGACCAGCGCGGCAGCAATATCTGGAAACTGTGTGCTGCTCAAACCGGCATCTGACGCTCCGGTGATTGCAGCAAAGTTCGTCCAGATTCTGGTAGAAGCTGGTCTACCTGATGGAGTAGTAAACTTTGTGCCTGGTTCAGGAAGTGAAATAGGCGACTATCTCGTTGAACATCCACTGACCAGATTTATCTCGTTCACAGGCTCGAAAGAAGTAGGATTGAGAATAAATGAGCTGGCTGCAAAACATCAAGAGGGCCAAAAATGGATAAAGAGGGTAGTATTGGAAATGGGTGGTAAGGACTGCGTTGTAGTCGATGAAACAGCGGATCTTGAAGCTGCGTCTTCTGGAGCGGTAACGAGTGCGTTTGGCTTCCAGGGGCAGAAATGCTCGGCTGGATCGAGAATAGTAGTCGTAGAGAATGTCTATGATGAAATGGTTCAACTTATAAAGGAGAAGACAGAAGCACTTACCGTCGGAGATCCCACCGACCCGGACAACTACATGGGGCCTGTTATCAACGAGGAGGCCATGGCAAAGATACTGAAATACATCGATATAGGGAAGAAAGAGTCCAGATTGGTAACGGGCGGCAATCATATTGAAGGAAAGGGCTACTTCATAGAACCCACAGTGTTCGCCGATGTGCCACCGAAAGCAAGAATCGCTCAGGAAGAGATATTCGGACCCGTTACAGCCATAATAAAGGCGCATGATTTCGATGATGCTATTGCAATCGCCAACGGAACCGAATATGGACTTACGGGCGCATTGTACAGCAAAAAGAGGAGCAGGATAGAGAGAGCGAAAGCGGAAATCCATGTTGGAAATCTCTATTTCAACAGGAAGTGCACCGGTGCGCTTGTTGGAGTTCAGCCATTCGGAGGATTCAATATGTCCGGTACTGATTCCAAAGCAGGTGGGAGAGATTACCTTTTGCTCTTCCTTCAGGCAAAGTCCATCAGTGAGAAGATTCTCTAGTTCACTCAAGAAATACCTAAGGTCCCCTTCAATGAGGACCTTAGGTATTTGGCGAAAACTCTCACTCAACTACTCTCTTGACCCAGACAGTTCCGCTCAGATAAATCGTCACTGAAGAATCAGAAGATGCTTCATAGTCGTAAAGAGCTAACCAATCTATGTTTTCAGAAGATCCTTTGTTGATAATTTCGAGGATCATTTCCAGTGGGACGGAATCCATTGAATCGATCTCAAAGATATTTTCTCCCGGTCGAACCACGTCGTTGAAGAGTCTGTGATCCATTATGGAATCGGGA
>DSBT01000372.1 GCA_011045915.1 Mesotoga infera | reverse complement strand
TCACTCACTTGATCGTCGTTATTGATCGTCGAAACCTTCTTCCCGTTTCTTAACACAGTTATCCTGTCCGAAAGATCAAGGACTTCGGAGAGATGATGCGATATATATAGGATCGTCATCCCCTTGGATCTCAGATCCCTTATTAGTCTGAAGAGGATCTCGATCTCTTTAATACTGAGTGGAGCCGTTGGTTCATCGAATATTATTATTTTCGGATCCCTGAAAAGGACTTTGAGTATTGTAAGCATCTCTTGTTGGCCGCTGCCAAGTTCCTTGGCTGACATGTTCATGTCGACATCAAGCTGATACTTTGCTATGAACTCTTTGGCCTTCGAAATCATCTCTTTTCTCTTCAGGAAACCTGCCTTTGTCTCTTCCAGACCCAGAAATAGATTCTGATAGCCCGAAAAATGCGGGACTAGCTCTCTTTCTTGATGAACTACACCTATATACTTGGAAGCATCTTTCGGCGAATGGAAATGCATCTCCTCTCCCATCAGCGAAAAACTACCATGGCTGGGCTTATAGACGCCAGCGAGAATCTTTACCAGTGTGGACTTTCCAGCACCGTTTTCGCCAACAAGAGAGTGGATCTCTCCGGCTTCAAGATCCATGTTGACGGAATCAAGAGCGACGACTCCAGGAAATTCCTTCGTCAGCTCCTGAATTTCGAGAATTTTCATTGCAGCTTCTCCCTCACATGCTTCGCCTTCTCCATGAATTCCTTAGCCCTCTTCGGGTCTACTGGCTTAAATGTGTCACCGTCTACCTTAACGCTAGTACCCATGATTATGCCATCGCCTAATGTCAGCATTTTCTCGACATTGTCTATGGTGGTGCCCGTCCCTACGATAACCGGTCTCCCGACAGAACCCTTTCTAGCACCTAGAAGATCCTCCTCCGGGATTTCGCTTCCTGCAGTTGTACCTGCAAGGCATACGGCATCTGCCAGTCCAAATTTGACCGCTCCGCGCGCGATATCTTCGAGCTTCCTTCCACCGAGGGGCTCAGTGTGACCGCTTATGTTGGCGAAAACCTTAAACTGCCCGCCTACAGAAGCCTTCAGTCGCTGAAGTTTTCCCGCATCAGGGTCCACAATTCCCCAGTCACCGACATAAACCCAGGAGAGGAATACCCTTACAAAATCGGCTTTAACTGCCGTTCCTATCGAAATGGCGGCCTCAGGATCAGCCAATACGGAAAGCCCAAACGGCTTTTCGACTGCTTTAGACGCTTCATTAATGAGTGCGCTCATAGCTGCCACTGTAACCATTGGGACATTTGACATATAGGGCCTGTCTCCTTCGTTGCTGAAGCTTACACCGTCAAAACCTGCTTCGAGGAGGGCTTCGGTATCCCTAAGGGTGACGTCCATTATCTTCTTCATACCGCCACTGGAATCATAGAGCGGCGACCCTGGAAGCGGCGGAAAGTGCACCATCCCGATTATTGGTTTCTTCACTCCAAACATCTCTTCTAAAACATTCACAGTCCTTTACCTCCGTTTTCGAGAATATATTTGCATGTCTCTGAATCGGTAATCAGATAATTCACAATTCCCTTCCTTATTGCGGCACTCACACTTCTAATCTTTCTAGAACCTCCTCCAATTCCAACTCTATTTTTTATGGCAATAAGCTTCTCAAATGGAATCGCTATCATGCGACGATTAAAATCGATATTCATCTCCTCACCATTTCTATCGATGATTCTTCCCACAATGTCCCCCACAGCGCCTTTTTCCTTGATTTCTTCAACACTGCCGGGGCGCTCAACAATCGAAGGGAAAATACTGTGCTCAATTTCAGGTCCTACTGAGAATATCGCTGTGTCAAGATCATCCCACATCTGCACTATTGCCGAAATTTGAGGTTCATTAAGGAAAACGTTCTTTACCTTTTCGCTGCTTGCTATCGCCGGCGCAAGAAGAAGTTGAAAAGTGCACCTCAATATCGAAGCCATAGAACCAACCAATTTGTTTGTTTCATTCTGAAGATTCTGCAATCCCCATCCGCCCATCAGTGGAATTAGTTGAATACCCGGTATGCTCTTCTCACCATCAAAGGACTCTATCATTTCAAAAATGCTTCCTCCCGCTCCGATTCCTATTTTGCTGCCCGGAGAAGCAATCTCGAAAAAAAGTTCACTTGCTTTCTTTCCCAAGAGCTTCTTTATGTGCCAGTCATCATGGTCAAGAGGAGTTTCTACCACAACGGCTCCCTCAAGGCCATACTTTTTTTTCAGAGACTCTTCCATCTGCGTAACCCTGTTCAATATATTGGTGATCTGAACCTTCACAATTCCACTGTCAATAGCTTCCTGAAGGATTCGAGACACAGTAGGAACAGAGATCTTAAGAGCTTCAGCTATTTCCCTCTGAGAACACTTCTTGAAGTAGTAGAGCTCAGAGACCTTTATCATCAAAGAGGGCGCGTACATAAATACCTCCTGAAAATTATTGCTGCAAGTTTTTTCATATACATTCTACATCTAATACCATCCACTTCGAAATTAGCAATGTGAAGATATCTCCAGATAATTGGCCTTAACCATCTGTATTTCATCCTAGTTACTATTATTCGAATGCGCTCAGCAACGGAGTAGTCGAAAATATCTTTAGAGCGGTACGAGAGTCTTGCAGTACTGCCAACGTTTTCTTGGTGGCTTCAAACTTACGTGAGGCAGCAACTGTGAGCACCATGTCTGGTAGAATTCACAAAGAGAGGAACTTCACTGGAGCATAATTCTTCATTGATAACTGACCGACTGGAATTTAGTTTGAATTAGAGAATTCTAAATACAAGGAGAGCAATAGATTTCCGGGACTTCCTAAATCAACTTAGATGATCTCGGAGAAAGGAAATCGGGCAGAGAGTACTGGCTCTTTCAGCTTCTGAATTCACTCTTTTTTTTGATTTCTCTGGAATCCGTGTCTGTATAGTACTGCATTGCCAACGTGAGAGTCAAGCGGCTCTATCAATGCGTCAATTCAGGATTCCTTTAATGTCTTAGAGTAACTTATGAAGTTCATTGCGTCTGCTGGCCTGGTATAAATGGATTAAGCAAGGTCTTCATCGTATTGTCATAGAAGAGTCTCGGCATTCTGGGACCGTATGTGAAAGCGTGTTTCAGAATCGAAGATATCAGTTCATTGAGAGATTAGTCTTACTGATAGTGAATGAGAGCAAACTCTTTCTTTTAACGAACAGTCAGACAGAGTATAAGAGGTATCATACCGGTTTTCTGATGATGAAATTTGAGCAATTTGAATCGACTGTGATAAGTCTTCACTTATGAATCAACCGGGAATAAAAATCGCCAGCAAAAAGCGGTTGTGTGAGGGGATTGAGAAATGAGACTGAAAAAGTCGTTGATGTTACTAATTTTCATTTTGATTTTTGCTGCCATTATTGATGCGGGATCCACTCCGGCAACGAACAACTGCGACGAAGCAAGAGAAGTTGCAAGGCAAGCATATCTCTTCGCCTACCCGATGCTCGAGAATCTAAGAACTATGACTCTCCAGGCTGTGATACCAGATGCGTTCAACAGGTTCAACCACAGCGAAGGTTTGCTCGGACCTGAATTCAGAGAAGTGGTGAGGCCAAACAACGATACAGTCTTTTCGGCAGCCTGGCTAGATTTGAGAGCCGAACCCGTAATTATCGATGTCCCTGCAATTTGTGAAAGATACTACTCCCTGCAGTTTGTCGACATGTATACACATAACTTCGCATATGCAGGAACGAGAACCACGGGATGCGGGGCAAGGACTTTCATGGTTGTAGGCCCGAAGTCATCAGCAGGAGTTCCCGAGAGCGTCGATGAAGTATTCACAAGCGAAGGAAACTTTGTTTTGTGTCTGGCAAGGATTTCAATAAACCCAGAGATATCCGGTGAGCTTGATGCGATACGCAAAATTCAAGACAGATTTCTAATCCAGCCCCTGAGTTCCTTCTTCGGTTATGAAGCCCCCAAATCTGTAAGAACAGACATCTTTCCGGTCTTCAGACAGGAACGAGCCGAGTCGGCCGGTTTCATCTATTATCTGAACTTCCTTCTAGGCCAGCTAGAAATTCATCCATCTGAGAAAGCCTTGATCGAACGATTCGGCCTTATTGGAGTCGGACCGAATCTCCCGTTTGACGAAGAAGTTCTTAATCCTGAAATACGGGCTGCAATTGAGCAAGGGATTGAAGATGCAATAGAAGTTATTCTCAGACCGGGTGAACTGCTGGGAACTACAAAGAATGGCTGGAGTCTCACAAAGAAAGTATTCGGCAATCGAAACCAGATGCAGGGTAAGTATGAGATTCGTGCTTCGGCCGCTTACATGGGTCTCTATGGGAACGATCTTGAAGAAACCTACTATCCAATAAGCTATGCAGATGTCGATGGAGAATCTTATGATGGCTCAAGGTACAACTACCTTATCCATTTTGAAAGCAACGAAATTCCACCCGTCGGACCGGGGGGATTCTGGTCCATCACCATGTATGGCGAAGATCAGTTCATGGTGCCAAATCAATTGAACAGATACACAATCGGCGATCGTTCGAAATTGACTTATAATGACGATGGGTCTCTCGACATCTATATCCAGCATGATTCACCAGGCCCTGATCTCGAAAGCAACTGGCTCCCTGCTCCAGATGGAGCTTTTTCATTGTCGCTAAGGATGTATTTGCCTTCAGCAAAGGCGCTTGATCCTCTATACTGTCCTCCTGGAGTAAGAAAATCAGAATATTGAGAATGAACGCCAGCCCAACTATTATTAGCTTATGCTTTCAAGTGAGCCAATCTCTGAGTTGAGAACGTGCAAACTTAGTATGATTTTTCGAGAGCTGAATTAAACAGAGTTGGCGTGCTATCATTAATTAGTATGCTTCTAAAATCCTATGTTGCGTTTTCAGAGTCACGAGGCGAGTCAGTTGGATAGAATTGGACTTTGCATCGGCTCAAGCACTATTTCCTGGTATGATGGTCAGACTCCCAGAAGGCTTTTGCATGAAGGAAATCCACTGAAAGTACTCAAAAGCTTTCTTCCAGAAATCCTTGAAAGAGGAGTAGTCGTAGTAACTGGAAAGAAAGGAAGAAGGCTGTTGAATCTTCCCCAAATCCCCGAAGTTGAAGCCACTGAATTTGCCTACAAAGAGCTGAAAAGCAAGTACGGAGATCATGAGGCAATTGTGAGCGTGGGCGGAGAGAATTTCACGCTGTACAAACTAAACGATAAGGGAAACATTACAGCCGTCTTCACAGGAAGCAAATGCGCTTCGGGAACCGGCGAGTTCTTTCTCCAGCAACTGAAGCGAATGAATATCGTACTGGATGCCGCAAACGCAGCGGAAACAGACGAGATTTACGAGCTTTCATCAAGGTGTACCGTATTCTGCAAGAGCGACTGCACACATGCTCTCAATAAGGGAACGCCGAAAGAGTCGGTTCTCAATGGTCTTGGCAAGGTCATGTCCGACAAGATCGGCGAACTCATGCACAGGGCTGGCGTAAAGAAGATACTTCTAGTTGGCGGAGTAACAAAAAACCGGCTTATGCTGAATCACTTGAAAGAAATCGCGGAAATTACCATACCAGATGAAGCTCTCTTCTTCGAGACCTTCGGCGCTTATCTGCATGCCAATACTCTCGAAGCAATCGAGATAGACAAAGAGACTGTCTTCAAGGAAGGGGTAATGACTTTCCCGAAGAATGAGCCACTTTCGAAGTTTGTAGACATGGTCGATTTCAAGGAGATGCCTTTCGAGACAGCTGAAAGCGGTGATTCTTGCATTCTCGGTGTAGACGTCGGCTCGACTACAACCAAGGCGGTTGTTATGAGAGCAAGGGACAATACCATTCTTGCCAGTTCATATCTCAGGACTATGGGAGATCCAATAAACGCTACACGCCAGTGTCTTGAAGAGATTCGTGCTTCACTTGATGTTCCTGTCGAAATAATCGGTCTCGGGGTTACAGGTTCCGGAAGAAAGATAGTTGGCCTTTACTGCGAGACGAGTGCCGTTTACAATGAGATCATGGCTCACGCAAGAGCTGCTTCATTCTTTGATAGAGAAGTCGACACGATATTTGAGATTGGTGGTCAGGATGCCAAATACACTTTCTTATCCAATGGGGTTGCCCTGGATTATGCAATGAATGAAGCCTGTTCTGCAGGTACAGGGTCATTTCTCGAAGAGTCAGCAAAGGAATCTCTAAACATAGATTACAGAGAGATTGGAGAATATGCGCTTAAAGGTCAATCTCCCCCAAACTTCAGCGATCAGTGTGCGGCTTTCATCAGCAGCGACATAAAGACTGCAATCAACGAGGGTATCTCTAGAGAAGATATCTGCGCCGGCCTGGTTTACTCTATCTGTCTGAACTACACAAACAGAGTAAAGGCCATGAGACCGGTTGGGAAAAAGGTCTTCATGCAGGGAGGCGTATGTCTCAATCGTGCTGTCCCCGTGGCAATGGCGGCAGTTACTGGGAAGGAGATAATCGTCCCTCCTCATCCAGGACTCATGGGTGCCTTTGGCGTATCACTCATGGTTAAGGAGAAGCTTCAAGCGGGTCAACTGGAAGAAGAACGCTTTGAGCTTGAAGCCTTGATCTCAAAAGAAGTGCGCTATCTCAGCACCTTCATTTGTGACGGTGGAGCAGAGAAGTGCGACAGAAAGTGTCCGATTCGCATAATTGAAGTTGGAGGGAAGAAGTTTCCCTTCGGCGGCGCTTGCAACAAGTATGAAAATGTTCGTCTTAACCTCCCCATAAACAGAAACGAATATATATATACTACGGATAGAGAGAAGATAGTCTTTGAACTGCCAAAAGAAAAGGGCCTTGAGACTGTAGGAATCAGCAAGTCTCTCTCCATGAATACTCTCTTGCCTCTCTTCTCAAATTTCTTCAGCAGTCTTGGGTTTAGAATCGTCGTACCGGAAAAGTCAGACCCCAGGGGCTGGGATAGAAAGAAATCTGAATTCTGTTTTCCAGTCGAACTGTCACATGGTTATATATATGATCTTTTGGAGAAGAATCCAGACTTTTTTTTCATTCCTGCAGTCAAGGGCTTAGAGGTTGAAAACTCCGTTGAAAACTCGGTCTTCTGTCCGTTTGTCCAGAGCGAACCGGACTGGCTAATGGGGAGTTTCGAGGAACTCAGATCGAAAAGGATCTTGACAGATTTCTTCGATTTTTCACAGGGCTTTGAGAAAGAAAAGGAGAAGTTCGTTTCACTTGCGAAGTCAGTGGGGAGGAATCGCGAAGAAGCTTTGACAGCCTTTTCCAACGGAGTGAAATCCTACGAAGATAGTGTAATAAGGATAAAGGAAATTGGAGAGCGGTTTCTTGAGAACCTAAAGAATTCGGATTTCGGTGTCGTTATCTTCGGTCGAGCCTACAATGCTTTTTCCAGTGACGCCAACATGGGAATCCCGGAAAAACTAGCTTCACGCGGAATCCCGGTGGTAACTTTTGACTCTCTTCCTTATGAAAGCGAAAGATCATATGAGAAGATGTACTGGGCCTGGGGTGAGATGAACCTGAAGGCAGCCAGATATGTAAAAAATAATCCAAAGCTCTTCGCACTATACATAACCAACTTCAGCTGCGGACCTGACTCATTCTTGATCTCCTTCTTCAGAGACATTATGGGGAAAAAGCCATCCTTGATTCTGGAACTGGATAGTCATACATCAGATGCCGGGGTGGAGACCAGGATCGAAGCCTTCGCCGATGTCGTTAGAAGCTCCATAGAAAGGAATACGGCGCTAGTAGAAAGCAAGCGGGTGAAGAGACCTAAACTGATAACGAATAACGGTACATTCAGCATAGAGCTGCAGGACGGAAGACACGTTCCCATTACAGATCCTTCGGTCAAAGTAATCGTTCCCACCATGGGCGAGTTTGCGGCTCAGCTCATAGCTGCTGCCTTCGAAAAGGCCGGCATCAACACTCACGTTCTCCCGAGACCGACAGAACTGGAGTTTCAACTGGGAAAATCCAACTCATTATCTAAGGAATGTCTGCCCTTTCACTTGACTCTAGGAAGCCTTATTCGCTACCTTGAGGAAAACAAGGACGACAAAAGCATAATAATGTACTTCATGCCCGATACTCGCGGCCCCTGTCGATTTGGACAGTACAGCACTTACATAGATCTTTGGCTGGACAAGAACAATGCAAGCAATGTTCTACTGTTCTCTCTCAATTCTGAGAACGGTTATGCGGGCATGGGCCTTCAAACTAAACTGAGAATATGGACAAGCATGATCATGGCTGACGAGTTCTGTAATGTTGAAAATGCCCTGCTAACACTGGCAGCCAACAGGGATGAGGCCGTCAAAGCAAGTAAAGAAGCCCGCAAGATTATACTTGAGAGTGTAAAACGAGACTCCTTCAGCGAGTTAACCAGGAAACTGGAAACGATTTGCGAGAATCTCTCTCAAATTCCTCTAAAGAGCGATTTCGAAACGACTCCAAAAGTTCTGCTTTCAGGGGAGATATACGTTAGAAACGACGAGTTCTCCAGAAAATCACTCGAATCGTTCTTTGCAGATAATGGAATAGTTATGCATGCTTCACCAATCGAAGAGTGGATCTACTATCTTGACTACATACTACTGAAGAAATATGTACCAACAAAACTTGGACCAGTGAAGAGAGGAACGAAGCATATTGAAATCGCAATAAAGCGGTCAATCGAAAAGCGGGTCAAGAGGATTCTTGAAACAAGTGGGGTTTACAAAGGGCACTTGGTAGATATCGAGGGTATGGTCGATGCTTCAAAGGAATTTTTGAACCCCAAGCTCACAGGAGAAGCAATCCTCACTCTGGGAGCCGTTTTATTCGAATCGATAGACAGATATGACGGAGTCATTTCTATAGGCCCATTTGGATGCATGCCGACTAGGATTGCGGAGGCCATTGCGGAAAGAGGACTGGATCACCAAAGGAGAGACTCTAACAAACTCAAGAGAGAGGTCTTTGATCTTGCCGGCAATATCCCGATACTCTTCTTTGAGTCTGACGGAAACCCCTTCACTCCGACCGTTGAAAGCAGACTTGAATCCTTCGTGGTGCAGGTGAAGAGAGTTAAATCACTTTCGATGGAACTTCAAAGTCAGAAGTTCAAGTAACTCTTGAGAGACCAGGATCTGCATTGCGACACGAATCATCCAAAGCCAGATGGCCAAATCTCCAGTCGGCAGCTCCCAAAAATGCTATTGAGATAGTCGCTAATATAGATTATCCGGTAAGAACCAATCCAAATGCTTTCTTCCTCTGGACTTAATTGATTGGCTTTGAGAATTCTCTAGCCGCTATTTGGTTTCCATCTCCTTTTGTATTCTATCTATAACGAACAGAATGTAAAGCAAGTACAGGAGCACCGCCCCATTAGCCGCCAAGACCACGCCAATAACCAATCCCGGCAAGAGATGAGAAATCAGCATTGAGAGACCGAATGTAATAGCAAGAACATTCAGAGTCAGCTGAGAAGCGGTTAACTTAACAAGTATACTGGGTATCTTACTACCTACTCCGCCCGTTCTGCTCGCCTTCTGACCAAGGAATTTGCCTATCGAAATCGCCCCTCCCAAAATATTCAGGACACCTACAAGCAGGGTGAGCGGATAGACTAAGATCTCCGGGATAATGCACGATACGGTTCCAAGAGCTGCAAATACAAGACCGATAAGGATCACCGGCAGAGATCTAGGGAAAACTCCTATCGGGGCGCTTCCCGAGGCTATCATCTGGATAGCGAAAATCATCATCAGCAAACCGAGTTGGGCACTTCCCGAAAAAGGCAGAAGCCCGAGATTTACCGGAATCAACAGCACACCAAGAATTATCATGAAGACACTTGTGACTAGAATCATCGCCCTGTC
>DSBT01000371.1 GCA_011045915.1 Mesotoga infera | reverse complement strand
CTATTAGCCTAGTGTGATAGTCGTACTTTCTTGCAATATATGTCAGATAGAACGGGTCAATGGGAATACAGTGGCCTCCAACGCCCGGACCAGGATAGAAAGGCATGAAACCAAAAGGCTTTGTAGACGCCGCATCAATGACTTCCCAGATATTTATACCCATTCTCTCCGCGACTATGGCCATCTCATTCGCTAGAGCGATATTGACGATTCTGAATGTGTTCTCCAGAATCTTCGTCATTTCCGCTTCTCTAGGAGATTTGACAACGAAAATTGGAGCATGTAATACCTTTTCGTAAAAGGCCTTTGCGAGAGAAGTTGACTTCTCGCCGCATCCGCCGACAACTTTCGGCGTATTTCCCGTCTTGAAACTCTGGTTTCCTGGATCAACCCTTTCAGGACTGAAAGCAAGAAAGAAATCCTCTCCACAGATTTTACCGGTTTCTTCCAGTATTGGCTTCATAATGTCTTCAGTCGTACCGGGGAAAGTAGTAGATTCCAGTACAACCAACGTTCCGGTCTTCATATATATTTCGAAATCTCTCTTGAAGCATTTACAATGTAAGAAAGATCAGGTTGCTTGAAGACATCTAGCGGCGTTGGAACGCAAACTATGACAATATCACAATTGGAGATTCCTTCAAAATCAACGGACGCCAGAAGCTTGCCGTCTCTAACAAGACTTCTGAGCTCGTTATTATCTACATCTCCAATGTAGTTTTCGCCGTTGTTTAGCATTTTGACTCTCTCGGCGCTTATCTCAAAACCTCTAACATCAAAGCCCGCCTTGGCAACCTCGACTGCAAGAGGAAGCCCCACATAACCCATTCCAATTATTCCTACATTCGCCGATGCATTCAGAATATTCTCTTCAGTCATTTTCAGATCCTCCATTCGTTTTGTGCTCTTTCAAAGAGACCCTCCCTTTACTGGAGATCTCAAATGAGTAAAGCTTTTTGAGTCCAATCGCTTCTGCCTTTGAAAGTATTGAAGCAGAGTGAGCAAATGACGCAACAATAACTGCATCGTATTCGTTCCCAGCAACTCGCTCGGGTTCGAGTACCACTATTCCGTTCACTTGTGTTCCCTTCTTGAAGTCCGCATCATCAATGAAACCAAGAACATCGATTCTTTCGTAGAGCAGAATAGTTGAAACCATCTTTCCAACGATTCCGGCGCCATACAGATAGACCTTCTCGAAATCTCTTGCCGAAATGAAATCAAGAACTTCTCCGAAAACGCTTCTCGATTGAGCGTATATCTTTGCCACATCTGCTAGATAAGCGACAGTAAGGTACTGAAGTCTGACCCTGCCCTCATCAAGCAATATGTAACTCATCGAACGTCTATTCTCTCCAATTTTAGCTATCAAGCCGGTTCTCTCAAAGTCGCTTAAGTACCTGTGCACCATCGAAGGAACAATTCCGATCTCCCTTGAGAGCCGTTCTTGAGATATTGAAGGATTCTCGGCTATCGCTTGCAGGATATTCAGTTCTCTCGTCTCTGGTGAAGGATTGAAGAAACTTCCCAGCTCCTGATACAAGGCATCATCTCCAACGAATAGTGATCACTCACTGAGTGAATAATAACACATCAATCACTGCCATGCAATTAGCTCAAAGCATTGTTCAGAATATTGATCATAGAAATGCGTAATGAATAGACACTCGACAATCATTGAGCAATGATAACCTTTCGGAGACGCAGACTAGATGAAGATCACTGTAGATCGTAGTTCTTGCTATAAAACTCAAGATACTCTCCAGAGATAACGCTTTCAACCCATGCTTTGTTGGTCAAATACCAGTCTACAGTCATCTCTATTCCTTCATCGAACATGATCGAAGGCTTCCATCCCAGCTCAGAGCTTATCTTCGTCGGATCGATGCCATATCTTTTGTCGTGGCCGAGCCTGTCGGTCACATGTTCTATAAGTGATTCGTT
>DSBT01000370.1 GCA_011045915.1 Mesotoga infera | reverse complement strand
GAGGCAATAATTCAGCTCCACCTTCTTAAGTTATTAGGGTTCGATGAAGAGCAAATCAAAGAGATTTTGGAAAATAACCTGGAACTGAACTACAAGCTGAAATAGGTCTCCGGAACTGAAGGAATGATTTTGTTTGTTTCAAATACTCTCTTGTAAGTCAATCAAAAACTGTACTTCAGTCAATTTCAGCTGAGAAAGAAAAAGCAATGCGGTCTCAAAGTCTTGAAATCCATACTTGACAAGTTCCTTGAAATACTATTACTGAGCAAGGCAATAAATCAGTGGTTCCGCCGAGCCCGGCTAGGAAGATATACTCTTTACACTGGCCTCCTGGGGGGTTCTGATGATTTCGCAAATCACCGACTCTAATCAAAGGGGGGCTTATGAGAATTGAAAAAGTGAAGGTAAGCAATTTCAGAAGTTTTGGGAACGCTGAGACTTCGGTTATGCTTGACAACTTCACTATCATGATTGGACCTAACAACAGCGGAAAGACGAACCTTATGCTTGCTTTGTCTAAGCTTTTCGGGTCAACAGATCAAAGGATTATTCATTACAGAGACTTTCACGTACCACTGGGAGAGGTTCTTGAAACTAGTGATAAAAGAGAAATGCACATTGAGGTAATTCTAGGGGTCTCGAACGAGAAGACAGATGCTCCACTTTTCTGGAATGAATTCACGGTGGAAGAAACTGGGAAAAAGCCATATGTTAGAGTGCGACTCGAATCATCTTGGGAGAAAGGAGCAACGCCTGACGGCACAGTCGATAGCAGAATGTATTTTGTCACTGCGCCAGAATCTGAAGGGGAACCTCCTGAGAGCAAGAAGCCTGCAAGGACACATGACTTGTCAAAAATCAACCTAATATACGTTCCCGCAACAAGAGATCCTTCGTCACTTTTGAGAAAAGCATCTGGAAATGTATTGTGGAGAGCTCTGAGGTATGCAGAATGGAACGACGATATCAGGAAGAAAATTGATGGCCATATTGAAGATCTAAACAATGACTTCAATGAAGAAGAAACAGTTGCTCAGATTCAGGAAATTCTGCGGTTGAAATGGAAGGGATTTCATCGAGAACAAAAGTACAATAAGGC
Source organism: Mesotoga infera (assembly GCA_011045915.1). NCBI lineage: Bacteria > Thermotogati > Thermotogota > Thermotogae > Kosmotogales > Kosmotogaceae > Mesotoga > Mesotoga infera. Next base: position 3,276 of record DSBT01000370.1, on the reverse strand, counting down.
AGCACTCACTTTCGCAAGGAAAGATCTTGACAGTATGTTGAATAGACTGAACGTGGAGTTCTCTCCGACTGATACAGGTGGGACGTACGATATTGAAGATTTGGGAGATGGAATGAAGTCTCTATTCTACCTTGCGCTGGTGAGTACCTCACTCGGAATTGAGGAATCCGTACGCAAAAGTGCTCGTAGCGAAGAGGTGCCCGTACTAACACTGGTTGCAGTAGAGGAGCCTGAGAATCATATAGCACCACAACTAATGGGCAGGATTCTTGCCAGTCTTAATGACATCGCAACAAATGAAAATGCTCAAGTAATTCTTTCATCGCATACTCCATCAATTCTGGCAAGAATTGAACCAAAGCAGATCAGATACTTCATGAATAGGGGAAGCACAAGTGTAAGAGCTATACTTCTGCCTGATAAGGAGGAGGAAGCTCATAAATTTGTGAATGAAGCAGTAAAGGCATTCCCCGAGCTATATTTTGCAAGGTTGGTTGTCTTGGCTGAAGGAGACAGTGAGCAGATAATACTTCCGAAGATATTTGAGATGTTTTCTATGCAAGTTGATTCCGATGGAATTTCTGTCGTGCCCCTAGGAGGTAGGCATGTGAATCACTTCTGGAAACTGCTGAGAAACCTTGACATCAAATACGTCACTCTGTTGGATCTAGATTTAGAAAGGGAGACAGGCGGTTGGGAGAGAATAAAGTATGTTGTTGATCAGTTATGTGAGTGTGAACATACATTTGAGAGACTCAAACCTTGCGGAGTATCAATAGAGTCACCTAGAGATTTGCTGAATAAGAGTAATGCTGAGCGGGACCTAGAAGAGATGAGACTCTGGATTGATTTCTTGGAAGAACACGATGTGTTCTTCTCTTACCCTCTTGACATTGATCTATTGATGCTTGAAAAATTCCCTGATTGCTACAAATCAATTATTCATGATCGTGAAGGACCAAGAATCGGGGGAAGAAAACTGTCGGAAGTGGAAAGTGAATCTGCTTCTACAGAATACGAGGACAGGCTTGTGAAAGATCTAAAAGCCATTCTAAGAGATGAAAGCGACAGATGCAGTGCTTATGAAGGAGAACTGCGAAAATTGATGCCCTGGTACAAATATTTCTTCTTGGGGAGGAGTAAACCAGTGTCTCACATTATGGCTTTATCGAGAGCTGAAATTGATGGGAAGCTAATTATCTCGAATCTGCCAAAGTTATTTGAGCGTTTAACAAAGAAGGTTCGGACGAAGTTGGAATAGAGAGATGTGTAGTTTGATGAGATTTCAGAGCGAAGATGAATGGTTTGCCGAATGCGGAATGGGGTTTGAACCTTCTGCAAGGGAAGCTATAAGAAACTCTGGTAATTTGCTAGTAACTGCAGGTCCAGGTGCAGGCAAAACAGAGATTCTTGCTCAGAAAGCGTCCTTTCTGTTGAAGACTTCTAGATGCACACATCCCCAGAGAATTCTTGCAATAAGCTTCAAAAAAGATGCGGCAAGCAACATTGCCGAAAGAGTGAAACAAAGATGTGGCGAGGAATTGGCAAGAAGATTCCACTCGATGACCTTTGACGCATTCGCAAAAGACTTAATGGACCGCTACTTGAAAGCAATCCCTGAGAATTTCAGGCCTGAACGAAGCTACTCAATAGGAGTGAAAGACGAGGAGCTAAAGGAAAGACTCTCAGCCTGTGGAATGCCGTCTAATGAGAGAATAAAAGAACTTACAGCAAAGCCGCTGTATTCTCTTAGTGAATACGACAGGAGTATTTTGAGAGACTGGAGGATTCTTCTAAAACATCCTGGAGAAGAGTCACTGCTAAACTTCAGAATGATATCAAGACTTGCTGAACTGATAATCAAGACCAATCCAATAATTAAGGCATATCTAAACACATCCTTCAGTCATGTTTTTCTCGACGAATTCCAGGATACCACATTCATTCAATACGACCTTCTTAAGGCTTGCTTTATGGGATCAAATTGTGAATGCACAGCAGTAGGTGATGATAAGCAGAGGATAATGACATGGGCTGGAGCAAGACCTGGCATATTCGGGGAATTTACTCGAGATTTCAATGCCAACGAGGTTTCGCTGGTAATGAACTACAGGTCAGCACCGAAATTAGTGGAATTCCAAAGACATGTATTCAAGTTACTTGGTGAAAGAGTCTTAAGCACGCGGCCAGACAAGAGACGGGACTCAGGGGACGGAGATCTAACTCTACTGCATTTTGCAGACAAAGTAAGCGAGGCTTCATACCTTGCTAAGCTCATCAAGGGACTGATTGATGCCGGAACACCTCCAAGACACATTGCCATCTTGATCAGGAATTATATTGATGACAACGCATCAGAAGTAATCAACCAGCTAGGGAAACTGGGGATTGGTGCCAGGAATGAAACAAAATACCAAGCCATGTCATCTGAAGAACTTGTGGGTATCATAATGTCAGCTATCAGGTTGGCTGTGATTGATCGCTCTCCTGATGATTGGATTCATCTATTAGAGATATTGATTCAGCTAAAAAACTACTCGGACTTGGAGAAAATACATCAGGCCAAGAGCGATCTTAGTAGGCTCATCAATGACATAAAAAATGACTTGGAAGATAGTTCAAACAAGAAAGAACTTCGATCGATAATTGATAAGATTCTGGAATTTTTCTCTGTTGATTCACTCAGAGCATTATTTCCAAGATACTCAAATGTGGATTACGTAGAAAGCTTAAAGGATGATCTTTCGGAACTGCTATGGACAAACAGGAAAAAAGAGGATAACTGGAAGGCGGCTCTTAAGAGATTCGAAGGAGATAACACAATACCTATTATGACAGTTCATAAGTGTAAAGGACTGGAATTTGAGACTGTCATCTTTCTAGGGCTTGAAGACAAGTTGTTCTTCAACTTCGGCAGAGATTCTGATGAAGAGACAAGAGTCTTCCTTGTTGCTGTTTCGCGTGCAATCAAGAATTTGGTCTTCTCAACCTGTAATTCGAGAGGAAAGGTTATTGATTGCTTTCTTGATGTTATTAACGATTCTGGTTTGGTGAACTGCCTCTTTTTGTAAGAGTGGCCATACCCCTCCTGAAGACCAAAAGGCAGAGAACTCACGCACATAAAGCTCTCAAGATTTTCACCCCTGTGCTTGTCCTTTGAAAAGAGTTTAGTTCACTTTCTGTGGTTCGACGAGTAAAAAACAAGAACTACCCTGTCTTTCAAAAATGGTGAGGCCAGCCAGGAAAGGAGAATGAATATGAGCAAGGTTGAATGCT
>DSBT01000369.1 GCA_011045915.1 Mesotoga infera | reverse complement strand
GAGCTTCCTTTAGGTCTCATTTTCGAAGTCAATCAAGAGTTACTCTATACCAGATCCGATAACTCGCAACCTCTGCACCTTGATTAACTTGAAATAGAAATACAATCCTGGGAGCTGAAGCGCGAAATAAGGAGAGAGAGTTCTGGAATTGGTACGTACGTCTGGATAAGATACAAGAGAGCGATCTTGTATATGACGCCGCGTATCGTTCTTTGTGTCTTAACGTAGCTAAATAGTCGAAGAATGCATTGGTATAATATATGTGCTATGTTTCTTAGACTGAAGAATTTCAAAAACAAAGACGGTTCCACCAGAAGCTACCTGCAGATCGTAGAGAATATACGAGCAGGGAATAAGACCAGACAGAGAGTTCTGGTTAATCTAGGGAGAGTAGACGATCTTCAGAACAGCGGCCAGATAGATAGGCTGATTGAAGGTCTTGCGAAATATTCTACAAAGAAGTGGATAACTGTCCAGGAATAGTACTGATATCCCCCTTAGGATTTTCCCATCTTTTATGCAGAAAATCGTATGTTTGCTTCCTTCTTTCGTGGAAGTTCCCAAAAGAAGCGAGTCTGTCGTTGAAGGCATTTTGCGCCGTCGAAAGTTACAGTCTCAGAGAATGCAGAAGAGACCACTGTGGTGGGACGTCTCTTTTTCTTTTAATCCCCCTTTTTTATTGCTTTTTAGGCTTATTGCTGTCAAAGCTTGGATTAAATATCAGATAAATTAATAACCTATCCGGAAGTCACTTGACGCCAAAATACTTCGGAGAACACCAGTATCATTGAGAAGGATGGAATAGGATGAGGTAGTGATAGAGTTTTGACAGATAAGCGCATTTAAGAACACTCCAACTGGAGGCGAAAGACAAGAAGATGGATAATCTGAGAATGTACGGCGACCCTCCATACAGAGTTGTCGTTGCCCATGGAGGACCGGGAGCGGCCGGAGGAGTCGCACCCCTCGCGAGAGAGCTGGGAAAGAGATGGGGAGTTCTGGAGCCTTATCAGACAAAGAAGACGGTATTCGGACAAGTAGAGGAGTTGAGGGAGATTGTCGAGAGTTATTGCATTTCCCCGGTTATTCTTCTGGGACATTCTTGGGGAGCTTGGCTCGTCTTCTTGTTTGCGGCAGAGCATAGCGATCTTGTGGATAGGATAATACTAATAAGCAGCGGTCCTTTCGAGCAGCATTACGCTTCCGGTATTATGAATACTCGCCTGAACCGTCTTGGCGCAGAAGAAAGGGCTCGAGCGGGAAAACTCATGAGCCTCCTGAACAATGCAGAACTGAAAGATAGAGAACTGCTATCTGAGTTCAGAGAACTCCTGGCCAAGACAGACCACTTCGATCTTCTCGAAGATGCCGAAAGAGTCGAAGTCAATATCAATGCAGAGATATACAAGAGCGTATGGACAGAGGCCTCAGAGATGAGAAGCAGCGGAGAGCTTCTCGAGAATGGCAAGAAGATTCGTTGTCCCGTTCTCGCAGTCCATGGCGATTACGACCCCCATCCGGCAGAGGGTGTCGAGATCCCGCTTTCAAGGGTACTTGAGAATTTCAGGTTCAGACTCCTGGAAAGATGCGGCCACATGCCCTGGATGGAAAGACATGCCAGAGAAGAGTTTTACAAGATAGTAGAAGCCGAGCTTGAGAAAAGATAATCTCTCTCGATATCTGGATATGCAGAGGCTGGAATTGACAAAGAATACAGATTGGTTCAGCAAAATCCCGCAGAAGAGGAATCACGACACCAAACGAGCTTGGGGAGAGCAAAGATTCATAAACAGGCTGACGCAATCATTCTGAATCCAAGCGCAAACGGAATTCAACAATCCTCTTCGCCAAAACATAAATGAGAGTCTGATCCTATTTAATGGAGCAGCAGATAAACGGCAAATATTCCGAGGTGATTTATGAAAGATCTGAACTGGCCTTACAGAGGTCTATCTAATCATCTCCAACCAATAGCAAGCGGGCATCTAGTGGTGGTTGGAGGACTGTACATGAGCGGAAAGACAACGCTTCTGCTAAACCTGGCATATAAATTTGCTCTTGAAGGTGGACATGTTGCCTTTTTCTCATGTAGCGAGCCTTCCAAAAACCTTCAGACAAGACTTTTGCGAAGAGTTTTCGAATCACAGCTAAAGCTGGAAGATACGAAAGATCTGCCCACAGATGAATTAGATGAATTGAATCGCAGTTTGTATGAAATGAAGCAGCTCACATTAGATATTGTAGGTTTGAAGGAACGTAGCATAGAAAGAACGATAGAAGTTGCAAACGAACTTAATCATTCTAGAGGGATCGAAATCTTCATCATCGACGACCTTTACCTCTTGTCAGGAAAGAGGAAAGCTTGTGGCCTTCTAAAGCAAGTTGGAATGACCCTGGGCGTTTCATTCATCGTTGCGACCAAGCTGAAACACTCAGCGTACAGAAATGCTGGGAAGATACCAAGAATAAAGGATTTTGAAGGAAACGGCTCACACTTCGCAGAAGCCGATTCCATCATGATACTTCATTGCCCATCTGATCATTGGTCAAGTTCAAATGGAATTGATGAAGTTAAAATCACCTTATCCAGAGCCGGTGGTGTCGATGTAGATTTAACGGAAGTTCTTCAATTTGACTGGAGCAAGTCTGTCGTAAACGACTAGACCTGAGAGTCAAGAAGCCGTGTGCATTGGACAAGCGATGGGTTGGAGTTGCGAGCATCATGTTTTGCCTTTTTTGAACGAGAATGGTTTCTGTCTGCACATATGATTTGTGGCGCTTAGAAAGACTCTTGAAACGATAATTACAGCCGAGAGTACACTAGGTTCTACAGAAGAAAGAGAAGCGAGAATGTTTGAAATTAAGGACAGACAGACAGCTTCCAAAAGAAAAAGAAGCCCTGAAAGAAAAGAGTCTGACCCAATTTATGCGAGCAGGGAATAGGACCAGACAGAAAGCCTTGGTTAATCTGGGGAGAGTAGACGATCTCCAGAACAGCGGCCAGATAGACAGGCTGATTGAAGGTCTTGCGAAATATTCCACAAAGAAGTGGCCAACTGTCCAGGAATAGTACTGATATCTCCCTTAGGATTTTTTGCATATTTGTGCAGAAAATCGTATTTTCGCTTACTTCCTTCTTTTGTGTGCGAACTCCCTCAAGAAGCGACTCAATATGATCTTACTATTCGTAGACAATGTCATCCACTGGTGCCGCTATCTGCACTCCTGCATAGTGCACTCTAACTTTTTTAATGGCATGTAAAAAAGTGAGTCAGTCACCAAAGAAGCAAAAGAGAAATTATCTTCTGTTCCCCCAAATTCCTGTTCAAGAAGTGCGCTTCTTCTTTATTGAGACTCAGGTTTTTCTTCTGTTTTCAAGGAACTCGGAGATTTAGACTGTTAATCGGCTATTATTATAGATGGTCGTTGCGCATTGCGGATAGTGGTATTTTGAAATCAAAACAAATATTTGAGACAATAGGACCGGTCAACCTGTCGACCGGATATCAGGAGGACTAGTATGAAAAACGAAGTTCCGATGTACAGAGTTCTGTTTAAACGGATTACTCAGATGATAAAAGAGCAGGAACTGTCTCCTGGAGACAGACTACCAACCGAACGCGAGCTTATGGATGAGTTTGGGGTAAGCAGGGCAACTGTCGTTAGGGCGATGACCGAGCTCGAAAATTCCAATGTTGTCAAACGAATACAAGGGAAAGGCACTT
>DSBT01000368.1 GCA_011045915.1 Mesotoga infera | reverse complement strand
GATTCAAACTCGCTGTCGAATTCGTCAAGCATGGAGGAGAATGCAACCTCGGTATCCTCTAAAGTGATGAAATCTCTCTCTTTGTCAACGTCGGTCTAGAAATCCCCAACTGCGTCGGAATAATTCTCCCCACCCCACTTAAATCTATCGTCAATTCTCTGTTAAACATTAGGAAACCTCTATTCTGCCGATTCATGCTTGTTCACCCATAACTTGTGGCTCTTTCTGTCTTTCATACGATAACTCTCTCCCCGGATATTCACCGTTCTACAGTGATGCAGGATTCGATCCAGAAGTGCTGCGGCAATCACCTGATCCTGGAAAATCTCTCCCCAGTTACCAAACGATTTGTTCGAGGTGAAGATCGTTGATCCCTGCTCATATCGCCGGGATATCAACTGGAAGAAGCAGTATGCTGCCTGAGCATCAAACGGAAGATACCCGATCTCATCGATGATCAGGAGACCTGGCCGGGTGAGTTTCTTCAGATACCGATCAAGCTGATCACTGTGATATGCTTCTTTGAGTTGTTCGATCAGGACAGACGCATTGATGAAGAGAACCGGGATCCCCTGTTCAATAGCAGAAACACCCAGGCCAATCGCCAGATGCGTTTTTCCCACGCCAGGTGGTCCAAGGAAGACCACATTTTCTCCATTATCGATAAATCTCAGAGTGGCAAGATCTCTGATCACCGTCTGATCAATCGAGGGTTGAAACTCAAAATCAAACTCTTCAATTCGCTTCAGGAGAGGGAAACCAGCACTTTTTGTCCGGGTTCTAATTCTTGTTGAAGTCCTGTTGTTCCATTCCTGTTCAACCAGATACCCGATCGTCTCAATGGGACTGAGACTCTCATTCATTGCACGTTCAAGCGTTGGTTCAAGCAGAGCATCCATCGTATCCAGTTTCATCATGGCAAGGCGGTGATGGATCTGTTCGAGAAGAAGAGTCGTCATATCTGCCCCTCCTCTGCAAAAACGTCATATTCTGCAAGATCTCGTGTCTCAACAGAATGCTGATCAATGGCTGGTTTGTTTATCCGCTCCTTCTTTGCACCATTGCTGGATAATCCAAGGATTTCTTTGTAAAGCCCTTCAAAATGCTCCTTTTTCTTTGAACGCTCATTTCTCCCATTCAGGAGAGTATGGGTACAGATCTCTGTGCCATCAGCTTGAATTGACACATGGTTTTCCTGGACGTATGCGTCAACACGTCTTCCTGCAAACTTCCAGGGAACAGAGTAGCTATTCCCGTATAACGAGATGTAGCAGTCTTTGGAGACTTTTCGAGATTCTTTCCTCTTGAGGAGATATGGTTTGTATGAGGAGAAAGGACGCAGGTTCTCCTGAACCAAGCGATCAAATGGAATCTCATGGGTGGTTCCATGGACCTTCCCATTGACGCAATTGAGCCAGGTACGTGCCTGTAGGTTCAGATCCTCGATAGAGTGGAAAGTTCGACCATACAAGAAGTTGTCTTTAATGTAGTGAATTGAACGTTCAACTTTGCCTTTGGTTTTCGCTCGACCCAGGCGGCAGAGCCGTGATGTAAACCCGAAGTGGTCACGGAAGTCGGCAAAGAGAGGATGGAATTCTGAAGCCGTTGAGGGATATTTCCGTTTAAGGACGACACTCCGAAGGTTATCATAGAGGATCATATCAGTAACTCCGCCAAAATACTCAAAGGCCCCCAGATGTCCTTTGAGAAGAGCAGGAAGACCCTGATGAGAGAAGAACTCTACATACCTCATCCTTGAATAGCCAAGAACCATTGAGAGGCCATAAACCTTCTTTTTGGAGCCATCGGTCGTTTCATAGGGATACTCAAGCCAGTCACATTGCATCATCTCTCCCGGTTTGGTTTCGTATCTGATTTCAGCCGGAATGGTGATGTTGGGGCGGATCTGGCGTATATAATCGCCGAGTATTGTTGTTCCGCCATCATAGCCCAGATTCCGGATCTCTTCCAGAAGTCGGACACGGCTCAGACGAGGATAGGTGTTCAGCCTCTTCTGGATGTATGGCATGAAGGGATCCAGCTTACTTGGTTTCTGTCTGGTCTGAGGATGTTTTGAGGGTTGATCCAAAGACAGATGCCGGGCTATAGTTTTTCTGTCATAGCCGGTTTCTCGGGCCAATAAGCTGATGTTGACTTTCCCTGTTGCCAGTTCCTGTTCACGAGCTAGATCCAGTAACATAAAATACTCCTCGTCCTTGAGCATGTGAATCCCAGATACTCTCTGGTTGCACATTGGGGATTTTTATTCCGACACAAATG
>DSBT01000367.1 GCA_011045915.1 Mesotoga infera | reverse complement strand
CTCCTACATACAACATGAGGGTTCCTCCTTTCACAACCTCGTACAAGGTGCGGTCTTTTCGACCATTACTCTCAATCGTGTTAAGAAGGGTGCCCAACCTGGCATACAGGCTCTAAGCCTAAGAATGACGACTGGCTACTCCCTCTACCCTCATTCTATACTCTCTACTTCCTCTCTTATGACAATACACGAGGATGACGGGGAAAAATGATTGGCGAGATTCAGAGGGTGATTGACGAGACTCTAGAATCATTCTTTCCGGGTAACGCCCTTGTTCAGAATCTGCTGCGGGGTATGATAGACGGTCTGCAATGGCAGAGCTACTTGACGAATATCGAAGAGACTCTTCCCATTCTTGGAGACATGATACCGGAAAATATTAGGAATCATCTGCTTGAGGACAGCGAAGAAGCAAGACTCGTGAACGGATACTTCACATCGAGATTCTTTCTCTTCATGATTCTTCTGACGATAATCTACTTTCTGTGCAGAGAGTTCTTGAAGCCTTTCCAGGCGATGTGTGGAGTCGTTCTCTTCGCAGCTTTAGTTCCATTCGCCCTTCAAGATTTCTTGCAGGCCGAGACAGTCCTTTCATTGGTGCTGTTTTCTTCAATGCTCTTGCTAACAAAGAGGGACGGAAGCAGGCTAGTTTTATTCTTCGTGACGATTCTCTGCTGCACGGCAAGAACGGATCATGCGCTGTTTGGTGCGTTGATTTATGGTCTGATGCGTGGAATTGAATCACTTAGAAGAAGGCAATGGTTAAGGATGCTCTTCTCTGCGCTGCTTCTGATAATTCCGGTGGCCGCGACGGTCTTAATCAGCTGTTTCCTCTTTCCTGAAGCCGAGTATTATGTCGATCTCATTCAGTTCGAGTTCAATATGACTCATATATGGAGCTGGATCTTCCCTTTGATTCTTCTTCTGTTGCCGATTGTCTTTTTCTCCCAAATCAAGCATGTCGAATTCTATAGAAAGACATGGCCGTGGATCCCAATGTTTGTAGCTGCAAACTTTGTCGTTGGAAAGACCGCCGAAATCAGATTGTTCCTTCCTCTAGTCATTTACTCCATTCCTCTTGTCATAGGAGGCACGATCAGGTCTCTTGAAGGAGAGGAGGATTTGACGGACAGCAGTGAGGTGTGAGGGGTAAACCGCTTTCGGTCTAATATGTCTCACAATCTTTGCAGTAGGCAACGAAGATGAAAGATCAAGACTCTATGATTTGAGAGATACAATGGTATTATCTCTACAATCAGGCGCGAACGGCAGTCATCTGAAGATATTCGGAGGTGAACCGTGGAAGAAAAGTACAGCATTGGGCGAGGGGTTCTTCTCCTGATCATTTTTGCCTTGCTTTCCTACATATTCACATCGATGACTGTGTGGACGACGGATGGAAAGTATCTCTTCGTATCCAGATATCTGAGGATCAATCAGCATAATCGTGTAATCTCCGGAGGGAATTTCGCGCCCGATCAATACAGATTTGGCAGTTACTACCTTGTGGAAAATCTCTTCAAGTTTATCCCCATCGAGTGGCTCGATGAAAACAGCGAAGAGCTTTCGAGGATGTTATTGTCAAGCGACTACTGGACAGAAGATAAGAAGGGCATGATAGACTCCTACTTTCCCCTGGCCGAAAGAGAGAAACTCGTCTCTGATCTGGAGAAGGTCATCGAAGAGCTTGTCGATTCCGTAACAGGCAAGAGTCCTCTTTTGAACAACGCGCTCAAGGCTTTTGCAAGCAGTCTTAACTGGCAGGTGTACTTAACAGATCCTGCAACGACAGCTCTCTTGATTGGCGAAAGGTTGCCCGAGGACATCAAAAGGGCAGTTGATCTATCGAGTGATGAGAACCGGATCTTGAACGGTCATATCACGGCAAGATTCTTCTTCAACATTCTGACGCTCATACTCCTGTATGGCTTTTGTAGAGTCTTCTCGTCGCCTTCAGAATCATTGCTGTCGACCGTGGTTTTTCAGGCCATAATGCCCCTTACGGTCATGTATTTCGGCTGGGAGACTTTTCATGCTGCAGCTCTTTTCGTCGGTGGTTTGCTGTTGATAGCCAAAGGGGGCAGATTCTATCTTCTTTGCCTGTTGATGGCACTGGGATCGCTTTTCAGAGCGGATCATATGATATTTCTCGCTCTCATCTATCTTCTCTTCAATTTCAATAAAGACCTATCCTGGTCGAAAAGAGCGTTAATTCTGTTCAAGAGTTTAGTTGCCGGTGTGATTCCAGTTTCTCTGACTTTTGTCGTCAGTCGTTTTATATACCCGGATGCGGAGTACTCGGTGGACTTAATTCAGATTAGATACAATATGACTTATATCTGGTCATGGATTTACCCGATGATCTTTGCTTCGATTCCACTGCTGTTTCTTAGAGAAGTGAAGAACTATGGCTTTTTCAGGAGGACATGGTTCTGGATTCTCCCGTTCATTGCCATGAATTTTCTGGCAGCAAGGACCGCTGAAGTAAGATTGTTCACCCCGGTCATCGCTTTCTTCACGCCGCTTGTAGGCATCGGGCTGCACAGGTTTTTTCCCGGCAGATCCATGGAGAACACCTCGATTGAATGATCTGGAGATTCTCTGTAGAGCCCGATAATCGCGTCGTATTCTAAACGACTCATTTTAGGCTGAACCGCAAGTTTTGTTTCAATCGCCTTTCGATAGAGGAATTCAGACCGACTTATGGGATAATCTCGTATAATCGATGGAGGAGGCTGCTCTATATGAAACGACTTCTACTGCTGTTCCTTATTGCCATTTCAGTTGGCTTGTGTGCCAAGACCGGGCTTTTCTTGAGCATTTATCCTGTTCTCTCCCTCAACAACTACACAGTACACGATAGAGAATATCAACCTGACTTCGATGATCTG
>DSBT01000366.1 GCA_011045915.1 Mesotoga infera | reverse complement strand
TCTTCATCACCTCGGTGCAAGCTTTTTGAGTCTATACCTTGTTTTCCCTTGCACCATTATACCACATTATTCGCCTGTACTTCACTATTCATGCGCTTTGTACGCTTTTTCAGGAAGCCCTATATAATGGATGAGCGCACTACTAATGAGCGAGCACTAAAAAAGCCCAAATCTGGAAGAGTTGGGCTTAGGTTGAGATATTTTTTAGAGTCGCTTGCCTTATTACTATCCCTTCATGCCAGATGTAAGGAAGCTCTCCAGGAAGGTCTTTTGGAGTGCGAGAAACAGCAATACAATCGGTAAGCTTATAAATAGAGTAGCGGCCATGAGAACTCCCCAGTCAGCTCCAGACTCCTGTTGAACAAACATACCAAGACCGATAGTTAAAGTTCGTACGTTCTGACTATCGGTTATTATTAGCGGCCATATATAGTCATTCCAGTGAGTTGCTATGCTTATCAAAGAAAAGGTAACGATAGTCGGTTTCGAAAGAGGAACAAGAACATTCCAGATAAACCTGAAATGGCCACAACCATCTATTATTGCTGCGTCTTCTAGATCCTTTGGAATTTGTTTGAAAGACTGTCTGAGAAGGAATGTGCCGTAACCTGAGCCAATAAACGGGAGCATCATAGCTATTAAGGTATTATACAGGCCAGCTGATCTAACTATTTGGTAATTTGGAACTACTAGGGCCTCAAGAGGAAGCATGATCTGGATAATGAAGAGTATGAAGAGGAAATTTGCACCTCTGAATTTCATTCTTGCGAAAGCATATGCTGCCGGAATTACCACCGCGAGCTGCATAAGGAGAATTCCAAAAACAACAATAATCGTGTTTATCATGTATCTAACGAAAGGAGCAGACTCGAAGACAATCTTGAAATTCTCTAATCTCGGGGTCAATGATGGAAGCAAATAGTTACCCGAGAAGATTTCTTTGCTTCCTTTGAAGGCAATTACAATAACAAGGTAGAATGGAATTATAACTATAATCGTTATCGCAAAAAGGAAAAAATACTTAAGAAGACCGGAATTTCTTCGCTTCAATCTCATCTCCCCCAGTCAAGTGAGCGAATAGTGGACCCTTCGGCTGAAAAAACCGAAGATTAGCACTACAAGGAAAAGCAAGAATATTATAAGCACAGATGTGAGTGCTGAGGCCATACCGATATCCCAGTATCTAAAAGCGTTCTCATAGATGTAATAAACCAGGACATTCGAAGAGTACCCTGGACCACCTTTTGTCATAAGATGTATTTGAGTAAAGACTTTGAAGGACTGAATAACAGATACTATGAACACAAAGATCGTTGACGGACTAACCAGTGGTATGGTTATGGTCAAATGTTTTCGAAACCAACCAGCTCCCTCTATTTCAGCTGCTTCGTAGAGATACTTTGGTATGCTTTGAAGTCCGGCCAGAAAAATGAGCATATAATAACCAAGATTCTTCCAGATAGCCATTATTATGAGTGCCCATAGCGAAGACTTGTCGCTGCCCAGCCAGCCTGGTTCCGGAAGACCAAAGATGCGAAGCGCTTTGTTTATTATTCCCAAATTGGCATCCAGCATAAAAACCCATATCATTGCTGCTGCAGCCATAGGTATAAGCAGCGGATAGAAGAGCCCAAGCTGGAAGAAGGCTTTAAATCTCTTCGATTCGTCGATCAGTATTGCAAGCAGAAGAGCCATAATCATAGTTGGGAAAATCGTAAATACACCGTAAATCACATTGTTCCAGACAACAGTCCAGAATATCGGATCCTTCATCATCATCATGTAGTTGCTTAGACCTGTAAAGGATGGCTGCGGCGAAAAGAGATTTTGAGAGTGAAGACTGTAATATACCGAATAGCCAATTGGATAATAGGTAAAAATTGCTATGAATACTAAAGCTGGTAAGAGAAAAAGAAAAGGCTGGTATCCCCTGTAGAGTTTGGTTTTCATATGTTTAGACCTCCAAAAGACAGAAAAATGGCCGAGAAGTCTTCAGAACTTCCCGGCCGTAAGAATCAGAAGCTGTATCTATCTAGAATTGCCTGGATCTCTTTCTGCATTTCTTGAAGAGCCTTTTGTGGAGTCTTGTTGCCGAGCTGAACAGCATCGAGATTTGTGACCATAATCTTCCTTATTTGCTGATAATTTACGGCCATCATTTTTGGATAAGAAAACTCTAGCTGATTGGCGGCAGTCCACATTTGAGGGAATCCGTCCAGGAACTCGATCATTTCCGGAAGCTCGTAACTGTCTTTATTTACGCTCACATATCCCGAGACCATACTCCAGTACGCAGCTTTTTCAGGTGTCGTCATAAACTTTATATATTCCCATGCTGCGTCCTGATTTGCCTTTGGAATATTCTTGAAAATGTGGAAGTCGCCACCGCCAACCGGGGTTCCGTAAGTAACGTGCATTGGAAGGAAGGCAACACCGAAATCAAAGTTCGCCATACTACGCACAGTGGGCATGCCACCTGTTGAGTAGTACATCATAGCGGCATTTCCTGATACGAAGTCTGTAATGGTCATATTCCATGGTCTCAGAGGAGGACTGACCTTTAGCTCAGTTGTAAGCTTATACCAGAGATTCAGTGCCTGAAGAGCTTCCGGAGAATCAAAATTGGCTTTTTTGTTTTCCTGGTCAATCAGGAAAGAGTCATTCTGCCTTAAGAATGCTTCGAATATCCAGTCATTCCAACCACCTGGAAGGATCAAACCATATACGGTGGTTTCGTTACCTTTTCTCTCAGTAAGTATTCTTGCATAATCGATAAGTTCATACCAAGTTCTGGGTGCACGATTTGGGTCTAGACCAGCATCAAGAAGAGCTTTTGAATGCTTCTTGAATAGGTCTTTGTTGTAGTAGAAAACTGGGGTGCTTCTCTGGAAGGGGAAGCCCCAGATCTTGTCTTTGGCGATTGCATTTCCGAAGAAAGCTGGCCAGAATTGATCCAGGAATTCCTCGCCTTCCGCTGTAATATAATCGTCGAGAGGAAGAATGGCATCCATAGCTAGCAGTGAGTATAGTTCCGAAATCTCTACAACGGCTATGTCAGGCGGATTCTTTGACATAACTGCAGTTTGAACTTTCTGCATTGTATCATCGTAATTTCCACAGTAAACAGGAACCACAGTAATCCCCGGATGAGAATCATTGAACTCCTGGGTCATGCCATCAATAACTCTTGCCAGAGGTCCTGAAACACCAACAGGGTAGTAGAATTTCAGCTCGATTTCCGCAAATGCAGTGGCTACTACAACGAAGATAAGAAGTAGCACAATAACCCCACGCTTAGACAAAACAAACACCTCCACAAAAAAATAGAAAGCCACACCAAAAAGGTGTTCGGCTTTCTCGTCATCTCTGCCAAACAACTTATTTTACCATCATTGTGAAGAAAAGCTAAAACATTGTATTCTCAAGTATTGTGAAGCTTCAAGAGACTAATCGACTTACAAACAGAATAAACCTGCCAGGATGATCTCCACAATATATATACGAACATCTATATCAAAATCTCTACTTCGTGGTCGGTAAACAACACTGACTTTTTGTGGATTACTCAAGTTTCCATTCGGGTTTGCGTTTTCGAGAAAGGCTGTGCTTCCTTTCTGACCGTCTTCCGTGCTTGCAAGAAGCGAGAAGTCATAATTTGCAATTTCGAAGGCCGAACGAGAATTGAGGTCAACGGTCTTATAGAATGATCTCTTTCCCATCTGCACGGCCAGCGGGCTGAAGGCCGATATTTTCTCTGCGAGTTTCATTGTGCTGTTTTCTAGATTTTCTGCTGAGACAACCTTATTCATCAGTCCTATTCTTAGAGCCTCGGCTGAATCGATAAGATCGCCTGTTAGAAGCATTTCAAGGGCTTTTTTTCTGCCAACACATCTTGCCAGAGGAATAGCCGGACCCATGCAGAACAGACCGACTTTGACGGCGGTTGCGCCAAATTTCGTATCATCGGTGGCAATAGCTAGATCTGCAGATGCAACAACTCCAATACCATTAGCGACAGCTACCTTGTGAACCGATACGATAACTGGCTTTCTTATCTCCGCAATAGTAAGAGTCATCCTTTCCATGAGAGTTACAGCGTGATGAACTTCAATCGGAGTTTTGTTTCGCAATTCGTTTAAATCAATTCCCGCGCAGAATGCTTTTCCGGAACCTTTGATCACAATGACTCTCGTTTCGCTATCATTGTCTAGCTGAAGCAAAGCTTCGTTCAGCTCTAAGGATAACCTTTCTGTGAATTTGTTCAGCTTCTCGGGTCTGTTCAATGTGATGGTTGCTATGTGATTCTTCTTTCCAACGATTACCTCAGTATAGTCCATATCTTCACCGCCTCTCAGTAGATATCCTAACACCTGAAGAACTGTAAACGTTCAATAGTGAGAAGCCTAAAGGTTTTCCCGGGCACTCATACCTTTGAGAAATGAAAATACCCAGTTAACCTTATGTTTTCATCGGTGGTCTTTCTGTCCTAGCACACGTGTTATAATGAAGCGAAAGTGACCCAACGGAGGAGCACCCGAGAATAGTAGACGTCTATCAGGGAATCGAGGCGGATCGAAAGGCGACGGTGCCGAAGGAGAAGGGAGCCCCATCTCTCATCTCTTGGGCATATAGAGAATATCTATATGACTGTCACGGTTGATCCGTGGAGAACCGGTGGGTTTGGAATAAACTTAAGTGATTATTTCAAACCATTAAGTGTTCCCGGTTCAATGGGAACACTTTTATTTTACCTGACATCCCGCTTGTTTTGTAACTAGGTTTCTTCGAAGGCAACAGAGCATCTTCGTTACAGTATCTTGTGGGCTTGCATTTCTTCGATTTATTAGGTATAATTATACCTATTGAGAGGAG
>DSBT01000365.1 GCA_011045915.1 Mesotoga infera | reverse complement strand
TTTGCAATTCTAGCTCTTGTCGGTTCGGTGAAGTATTTACCCTTTGCATCGAGAGCGGGGATTAATGCAATTCTACAGCTCGGCAAGGAAATTGAAGAGGCCGCAATAATCCTGGGAGTCAGATGGTGGAAAAGGATGGTAAAGATAATCATTCCGATTCAGAAGCCAACTGTAATATCAGGGTATCTCCTGCCCTTCATCTCTAGCATGAGAGAGCTCGCTCTTTATATACTCCTTGTAACGCCGGCAACGAGCATCTTGACCACAATGCTTTTCAAGTATAACGAGAAGGGCTGGAATCAATACGCCAATGCGATTGTGCTTCTGATAATCGGTATAGTTCTTGTATTCAATTTCATCATCAATAAAGTGACTGGCGCAAGTCTGGATAAGGGAATAGGAGGTTGACCTGATGCCTGAGATTATACTGAAGAATCTGACAAAGACTTTTGGAAGTGTCAACGCGGTTGACAATCTAGGTCTTACAATTGAGGACCGCGACTTCGTGACACTACTCGGTCCCTCCGGCTGTGGCAAGACAACTACACTCAGAATGATATCCGGGCTCGAAACACCTACGGTCGGAGAGATCAGCATCGGTGGAAAGGTGGTTTTTTCGAGCGAGAAGCAGTTGAATCTCTCGCCTGACAAGAGAGACGTTGGCCTCCTCTTCCAGAATTACGCATTGTGGCCACATATGACAGTCTATCAGAACATTGCTTTCGGTCTGGAAAACATGAAGTGGAGCAAAGAGGAAATTAGAAGCCGCGTGAAGGAAATGGGGGATCTCGTCAAAATAAGCGACCTTCTTGACAGGTATCCTTCAGAACTTTCTGGCGGTCAGCAGCAGAGAGTAGCAATTGCAAGAACCCTCGCTCCAAATCCTAAGGTGCTTCTGATGGATGAACCGCTCTCTAACCTGGATGCCAAGCTGAGAATGGAAATGAGAGCCGAGTTGAAACGGCTCCACAGGGAAATCGAATCGACTGTCGTATACGTTACCCATGACCAGCTGGAAGCGATGACTCTGGCAACCAAGGTCTGTCTTCTTGAAGAGGGTGTTCTCCAGCAATATGCGCCGCCGCTTGTAATATACGATCAGCCGGCAAATGTCTTCGTTGGAGACTTCATCGGCAATCCATCGATGAACTTCCTTGATGCAAAAGTAGATACAATTGAAAAAGAGACAGTTGTTCTAAGAACGGTAGAACTGAGACTGGAGATGTCTTTAAGAAGCAGAGACGATGAAGTCAAGACCGGAGATGAAGTGATCATTGGATTAAGACCGGAAGACATCGAGCTGAAACCTGATACGGGAGAGAATACCTGCACGATTTACTCGACTCTCCCTTCGGGAATGGAGACGGTTGTGAGAGCAAAGATCAAGAACACCATGTTTTCGATAGTAGTTTTCGGTAGAGTAGATTTCGTGGTTGATTCAGCTATGGAAATCTCTTTCCCATCCAGTAACTACCTCCTATTTAATAAAGAAACAAAAGAAAAAATCGGAGCCGGATCACTCAAGCTGACATAGTTAGTGGACTACTTTTCAGAAGAGGAGTGGTTGTCGGGCATTCCTCTTTTTTGCCTTAATGCATAGTCACTACCTATTGAACAACTCTAAGAGGAACTGAAGCTCTTCTTCTCTTTCTTGCAGATCTTTTTGACGGTGTTCCTGCCCATAGCCGCACAGCCGTAGAGATTTGTTCCACCAATAGAGTGTCCTATTACAAAGAAGTTCTTAAGAGTTTTCAGAGTAATCGGTTTGTTCAGGAACCCTTTCATGGTATCTCTCAATCGGAACTCCTCTTTACTTCCATATCCTCGGGCATTTGAGGTGAATCTCTTTGTGGTCAAGGGTGTTGCCACATCGGTTACTTCAACGGCGGCTTTTATACCGGGAATAAATCTTTCAATTGCCTCGATTGTTCTGTTGGCGATCTTCTCCTTCTCTTCCTCATATTTCTTTTGATCCTTCGAAAGCTCTTCCCAGTAAGAATAGTAGGTATCATACATCACTTTCAGACTGGTCTTCCCTTCCGGCGACAGTTTCTTGTCGTAGCTGTAGTTAAGGACATTTATTATAGAGCAGTTGTCGCCCGCTATTTCGATAGGTTCGTCAAGAAAAAGGGAAATTGCATTCGGTTTGTCCGAGAGATCCATATTCACACCGAAAGATACATGCAAAGCCATCATCATCCTGTCAATCGGCTTCGAATACATCGAGCGCAGCCGATCGGTGAGGTGCCGTTCATCTATCATTTTCATGAAAGTGTCATAACCGTAAGCGTCTGAAATTACATAATTGGCGGAGATCTCCATACCGTTTTCAAGCCTCACTCCGACAGCCTTTCCATTAGACTCAATTACTCTCTCCAC
>DSBT01000364.1 GCA_011045915.1 Mesotoga infera | reverse complement strand
GCGTTGAATTCATCTACGAGAGCGAGGAGGGCCTTCCCTTCATCTCCTCCCCAGGCATACCAGAAGGCCAGCTCCGTCTTGGCGAGAGTGAATGTCGATAAAGCAAGCAAAACGGCAACAACAACTATCTTCTTCATGATCAATCCCCCAATCCTATGTATTCTTTGTAGGCCTCATAAAGCTCTTCGGCTTTCCCTACAAGCCTTGGAGTCATGTAGTGCGGGAAATCGAATATGATCACCTTCTCAGTGAATGGAGACTGCATCTTCAGCTGATCGATTACCCTGTCGATGTCAGCGGGAACGGCCTGCCAGCTGCCCGTGTCTACAGGCCATCCGTGAATCTGATTGAATACCTCGACGTTGACCCAGAACTCCACTCCATGCTTTTCCATGACAGGTTTCAGAGCCTCTATCACTCCTGCAGATTCGGCCACGGTAGTTCTCCTGGTTCCGACCCCGTCTTGCATCGCTATGATATCCACCTTTGCTTCGGTGAGAACGTAGTCCCACCATTCGGCGTAAGCTTCGCCGTTCGGGCTGATTCCAAAGTACGGAGAGATCATAACCGGCTTTTTGGTAAGAAACTTCGCATAGGTCGCCATTGACTTCAGATAGGTTCTGATTCCGTCCTTTCTGCTCTGCGTGAGAAAATTCCTGTCGTCGATTTCTTCGGGAAGATACCAACCGGCCAGTGATTCATGGGAGGCATAAAGACTGAACAACTCAGTCAAGATCCTTTGATTGTTGTTAGTCTGCTCTTTGGGATCGAACTCGCCGGACCAGTAAGAAGGGTTCAAGGAAAGACCGAGGAAGACTTTCATATCCAGAGCGTCGGCCGCTTTAAGGAGTTCGCCGAGCGTATCGCTGACGGATGCCTGTTTGCTTTCTTCCCATGTTACCTTCCCGGCAGTAATGAAGCCTTTGCCATCGTTTGAAATCGCCACTTCGAATCCCTTTTCAGGGATCTGAACACCGGAAATTTCAGACCTCATGAACTTGACTGCTACTGAATCTATAGGGATTATCTCTCCGAGATCGATCACTATCTCTATAGGCTTTTTTGGATACTGCCAGCCAACCATCGCTCCCCAGGCATAGTCGGCCCCTCCGTCAGTCAGTTTTCCATCGGAAGGATAATTAGGACTAGCCTGCGGATCCACTGAATATGATTTTCCGAGAGACATCACTTCTGTACCCTTCTTGACAGTGACTTCGGGAATCATAGTCCACTCGGCGCTTGAAGGTTCAATAACGATTTTCACGAACCTCGTCCTTGCAGAACCGCTCCAGACCAACTCGGCAATACTTTCGTCGGGAGAGATCTCGTCAGTCTTCATATACCTGGAGGGGTAATAAAACCTCTCCCCGTAAGCGCTGTACTGAATTATCACGGTGTCCATTCCGATCTCCTTCATAAGCGTGAGCTCATCATGCCACTGCTCTTCGCCAAACTGGGAGAGCTGCCCGTCCAGCTGTATGAAAGCGCCCGTGATATTTTTAACTTCGCCGGTGTCTGCAATAGCAGAAAGACTCAAAACCACCGATATAAGTAAGATAGCAATCAGT
Source organism: Mesotoga infera (assembly GCA_011045915.1). Classification (NCBI taxonomy): domain Bacteria; kingdom Thermotogati; phylum Thermotogota; class Thermotogae; order Kosmotogales; family Kosmotogaceae; genus Mesotoga; species Mesotoga infera. Next base: position 547 of record DSBT01000364.1, on the reverse strand, counting down.
TTCATATAATCAACCTCCTCCTAGATTCTCATTATGTAATCAAACTACCAGAAACGATCGCTTTCTCCAAAGTCAAGCAGGAGTCTATAGAAGCGTTCAGAAACGACTACAAACAAAGGCATACAGTAAAATCTTGAATAACTAAAGGCACCCTTGAACAGGAATGGGGACTATCGATCCATATTCGTCTGACAAATCAGTTATTTATGAAGCTCTGTGCCGTGCACCGGTCAAATTCAAATAGGAACTTTGAGCAGATGGCGTTTCAAGAAATGGTCGATGTTTACAGCTATACATCAGTATTGACACGACTACTGGTGGCGCCTGATCTTCTGCACTCTCGACAGGGATACCAATTGCTACTTTCATTACAATCAATAGGGAGATGTCAGGAATGGCTTTCGTGATGCCCTTGCACCACATCACGCTTGGGTCCGGCGAGGAAATGTCCATTGGCGCGATTGCATTGATCAATGGTTATCCCGTTGACTCGGATCACACATGGCTTTCTGCTGGAGAGTAATGACAGGTCCAGTCCTGAGGACCG
>DSBT01000363.1 GCA_011045915.1 Mesotoga infera | reverse complement strand
TCTCCTTGTTTGATTCTTTAGTATGCGGGTTTATAATCCTCTTAATGGCAGAAATCGTCTCGAAAGTACTTACTTTCTTTGTGCTAATAGGAATTGGCTTCATATTGAGGAGAACTAATCTGGTTGACGATCTGTTCACGAAGGGGGTCTCCAGATTCGTTCTTTACGTAACTCTTCCCGCTCTGATAATCGATTCGATGAATTTTGAATACTCTTACGAAATGTTTTCTAACTCCGTGATATTGTTAATGGCTGGGGGAGCCTTGTATCTGATTCTCTGGTTTCTGGGAGCAGTTTCATCAAGGATTCTCAAGCTCACCGGAGATTCGAGAAGCGTCTTTCTATATGCAGTTCTATTTGGAAACGTTGCCTACATGGGATATCCCGTTGTCGAACTAATTATCGGGAAGGAGGGGGTTTTCTACAGCGCGGTCTTCAATATCTGGTTCAATGTGCTTACATGGACAGTCGGCGTGCGAATTATGTCGCGTGAGGCGGGCTCCTCGACAAGAAAAGCCTTTCTCAATCCTGGAATGATTTCAGTATTCATCGGTCTGATCCTCTTCTTCACTCCGTTAAAGCTTCCCCTGTTTCTTGATGAAGCCCTTGCTCTTCTGGGGCAAAGCACAATTCCTTTAGCCATGGTAGTTGCGGGTATTATTTTGGCAAGCGCAAAACTCTCCACGGTATTGAAGAGCAGGATTGTTATTTTCTACAGTCTCGTTAAGTTGTGCATTGCGCCGGTCATTGTTTTCTTTCTTTTGTCTGCCGTCGAAATGCCCTCGATGGTGGAAAGAATATTGATAATCATGAGCGCGATGCCCGCAGCAGCTAACACGTCAATATTTGCAAGGATTTTCGACTCTGATTACGAGCTTTCCTCCAAACTAATCGCATCTTCAACTCTCTTTTCTCTGATAACTATCCCCCTGATCATCTCTTTTCTTGATTGAAAAGGCGAGATATTCTCTCTCGCTTTCTATTTGGGTCTCAATAATGCTATTATCCCTCTATAGAAGCCAATAAAGAGAGGTGTTATGCGTGAAGAGACTTCTTGTTATCTTTGTCTTTATGGTTCCACTAATACTTTTTTCGCGGAGTTCAGGTCTCGTCCTTTCCGGGGGAGGAGCAAAGGGCGGCTATGAAATCGGTGCCTGGAAAGCTCTTCTAGATCTTGGGATTGAAATTGGAGGAGTCTATGGCACTTCGGTGGGCTCTCTGAACGCAGCGGCAGTAGCACAGGGAGATTTCGAAAAAGCGCTGGAGGTCTGGAGAAACATATCTGAAGAAAGTGTTATGAAACCGACGCAAGCGCAGCAGAAGTTAATCGAGGCATATGCTGGAGCTTCCGACTGGAGCCTAGGTGAGCTTTATCAGGGAGCTGTTGACGTAATCAATGAAGGCATAGATGTGACACCTCTCAAGGGGCTGCTCAGCTCTTTGATATCCGAAGAAGCCGTGAGAAACTCTTCGATGGATTTCGGACTTGTGACTTTCGATCTGACCGATGTGAGACCTGAAATGCTCTTTATTGAAGACATACCACTAGGATCTCTAGTAGATTACATTATGGCTAGCGCAGATTTCCCCGGGTTCAGGACAGTAGTCATCGACGGGAAGGCCTTTGTTGACGGAGGCGTATACTCCAATCAGCCCGTAGAGATGGCTTTGGAAAGAGGTTTTAGAGATATCATTCTTGTCGATATCGGCAGAATTGCTTTGAGAGATAGGATTGCTAAGTTCCAGGCTTATCTCTCCGGAGCTAAGCTAACCCATATTAGACCGAGAGTAATGTATGGGAGTACCTTGGATTTCGACGCCGAGAAGACAAGGCTGCAGAAAGAAGAGGGCTATCTCGATACGCTCGCTGCTTTCGGTCTTCTGAAAGGTGAATACACATACATCTTCGAAGATCGAGATGTATTCAAAGACATGTTTGATTCTCTATCTGAAGACGAAAAGACTGCTGCTGTGGAGATCGTCAGTGATCTCAAAGACTGGGATGATCCCGACAAGTTTTATTCTGAGTTAATATCATCTCTCGGAAAGATCTACAAGAGGGACGATCCTATGATTATTGTGGTTGACGAGTTAGTTTCCATGCTGGAGATTCCCTCACTTTTTCTGTACAGCATCGGAGAGGTCCTCGACCAACTGAAGAAGGCTTATGATGAGAACGGTTTTAAGAGCCATGAAGTCTCGCTCATACCCTATGGAAGAATGCTTGACTTTGTCCTCTTCTTGCACGACAAAGCTGAAGTACCTTTACCTCCTGAGGAATTCGCGATGTTCAAATCCTCCTTCATGATTCTTGAGGGAGTTGAGGAGTGAAAAAATGAAGTGGATTCTATTGATTCTGATCGTTGTGATAATTATTTCTGGTTGCGTGCCAATGGCTCTAATGATGGAGCCGGAAATTTTGCCAAGGGGTACTCTGAAACAGGCAGTCGGAATGGACCTTATCGTAGCATTTGATGAACTGATTGTCGCTCCTTGGAGTTTCCAGTATCTTGCAAGGATGGGATTGACCGAGTATCTCGAGGGTTCTTTGAGAGTGGCCATTCCGAGTATCTTCATATCTGCGCCTGCAGCAACCGTTGAAGCAGGGGCAAAACTGGGAATTCCCGGCTTGAGAAACGCAGCAATTCACATGAGCGGTGGAGTCTTCTTTGGAAAGAGGCCCAGCGGAATTAGTGGCGATGATTATTTCATACCTTTCCTCAGAATATCTCCGATGGCTGGAATCTATATTCAAGACTGGATGGTAGGGGCAAAACTCCAGCTGTTTGTTGCAAATGAGGTGGGTGTGATTCCAGGTCTATTTCTAACTAACGGAAAATTCTATTTTGAAATCGATATTCCATTTGCTGAAAGTACTTCAAGTCCAGATGGGGGCCTGTTTGGGATCGCCGTCGCCTTCTAGTGTGGCGACTGCGGCTTTCTAGAATTCAATTCGAGACTCTTACTTAGGTAGAAGACTAGGAAGTGATGCCACCTTCGGTGGGACGCATTGCACTGAAAAGCATCAGTGGACGCAAGGCTGGCGAAGACCACGCCAGGTCGCAATGCCCGGAGA
>DSBT01000362.1 GCA_011045915.1 Mesotoga infera | reverse complement strand
CCCTTTTCAAGTAGATTATTTGTGATGCATATCGGATGGAGCGGCCGAAAACCCTTTTCCGGTAGAATACGCCGTCTTCATTGAGCTTTCCCAGATGCTAGGTCTGACGAACGATCCTCGCTACGAAATGGCGATAACCATGCTTTATGAAACTGGTGAGAAAGAGGGTAAAATACTTCAGATGATGTACGAATTGAAAGGCGACGATGACCCCGTTGTGGCCAGTGATTACTACAACGGAATTCTTCAGGATCTCGAACGTACGTTCAGCGATTCGGCATATTTTTACGCGAAGCAGAGCAGTTACGGTATTGACTTTGTGGATTATGTGCTGGGCACTATCGAAGAGATAGAGACGTCTCTGGGTGTTTTCCTGGAAAGAGAACTTTCAATTGAGGCCGGAGCATATCTCCTGAGCATATTGATAAGAAACAACTCGCTTGCCCTCGATATAAACGATGAGGAAGCGTGGGTCGATAAGAGACTGAACCTGAGGCTGGAATATCTTGAATTTCTCATGGAGATCGACCCTTCGGAGGAAGTTATAGAAGACATCGAAAAGACACGCAAGATGCTAGAGTAATTCGAAGTTGAGGAGAGTGCCTTAACAAATACACCGGAGAGGGAGTCTCCGGTGTATTTGCATTTATAAGAGCTACGTTTATCATCATCTCTGTAGTTTTGAGTCAATATTTCCAGTTTTCGAGACTCCTAGAAACGTATTTCGCTCAATATGCCTGCGTACCATCTTGCCCACAGCTCCGGTTCGTCACTGTCAGGTATGCTAAGGAATACGAAGAACTTCCCGGGTCCGAAGGTTCCCACGTCTGTTGACTCGGTATAAAAAACTGCCCAGCAGATCAATCCGGGGAAGTTCAGAGAGTATATATACATCGTAGATTCATTATTCTGCCTTATAAATCTTTCCAGTATTCCGTAGTCGCCCAGACTCATAAGATAGTCCTCCACGACTTTATTTAGGGAATCCAGAACCGGCTCCCCCTCGTGAAGCTGTCCAAAGAGGATCTTTCCAACAAGGGAGTTGTAGAAATAGATGTTAGCCGCTTCATAAACATCTTGACTGAACTCCACTGTGAAGTGACGCGGCACCATGACTCCAAAGAAATCACCCTGAGCGAAAGTCCAATTTTCCGTCGCGACACCCAAGTCCTCTCCCTCAAGCTGCCTGGAGGCCAGCTCTATGAATGAGTAATGATCGCCCTTTTCCTGCAACGGAAATTCAGGCTTGATTTCTGGCTGGAAAACATAACTGCCGACGATTCCGGCCATTATCGACTTCGCACGATCTAGCTCCTCACCTTCGTAGTTCGCAGGTTCGAAAAGAAAAACGCCAACGCGACCGGGGCCGATTTCCCGAGCATCTTCGCCGGGTGAATAAACCAGTACCACTGGATAATCAACGCCGACCGTCATTTTCAAAGATACGAGATATGCGGTCAGACCGTTTTGAAACTGCCTAAACTCCTTGAAGCTGTACTCTCCTTTTGTTGCCGGTTCAAGGTAAAAAGAAGAAATCAATGATTCAAGCAGCTCTTCGCGATTCGAAGACTCGGATGTGAAGTGCAGAAAACGACCAAATAGATTAAAGGTTTCATCGAAAAGCAAAGCATCGAAATTACCGTATATATCCTCTTTGAAGGTACGAAACCCTTCCGGGAGCATCAGAGAGATCTCGCCCACTTCCATCGCAGTCCAGGATGAGTCTTGGGGAGCTTTCCACCCCTCTCTGAAGGAAAGAAGGAGAGGATCTGGCGTTTCGATACCGCTGGCAGACGCCGTCTCAAGGGTCGAGCTCGCAAACACCGTTATTACCGTGACAAATACAATTAGTAACAAAATCGTTCTTCTCATGCATAACCTCCGACTAAAGCACGATGGGAAAACCCACTGTTTAGATTATAAACTCCTCAGCATCGTTAATAATCTCAGATAGCCAACGTCATCAAGAGTCCAACAAACCATTCTGCCCACTGAGCCAGGTTTCTTTCGTCGGGCCATCCAGCGAATGTGTAGAATCTTCCAGGTCCGAACGATTCAGGATCAGAAGAGTCTGAGTAGAGAACAACCCAGCAGAGTTCACCTGAAAAGTCGATAGCATAGACGTTGAAAGAATCGTAACTTCCTTGAACCACAAGGTTGTCGATAATCTCGTAGCTCTCAACTGCGAGAACTTCGAGATTCTCTTCGATTATTCTATCTAAAATCGCCCCGGTGCTGAAAGATGTCTCGTACAATTCACCAACCCTTACCCGGCCTATATCCTCACCGCCAATACTAAGATATATAACTTCGCCAGTCTCTTCCAGGTGGGAATCAATTGCAAAGACGGGAGGAATCTTGAGCCAGAAGTACGTTCCATTAACTTCTATCCAGTTTCCGACATCGATACCCACGTTTTCGCCCTTCAAAGTCGTCAAGAGAAATCTGATGAAGGGGTCACTATCTTTCGCCCAGATCGGAGGGAGCGGCCCGCTCGCCGAAACAGCTGAAGAGACGCTAGTCGACTCGTCCAGTATCAATGGAGATAGTTCCGTGATCATAAGAGTATCATCTACGGCTGACGGACTGGCTTCAACGGTGACTAGGGAGACGGAAGCGTTACCAATGGCAGTTGTGGCTTGATCGCTAGCGCCGAGATTCGGTCTCGAACCAACCAGAGGAACTTCCATATGAGGAATAACAAACTCCGCAATCGACGCAGTCCCTTCTACAACGCCTGTGGTGGTAGGGGTTTCAATTGTTCCAAAAATAGATTCCGAAAGGACCTCGGAAGCTTGCACCGATGTCGAGGGAGCATCAGAAGTCGTCAAAGTGCTGGGAGCGGTTCCCGAATTGCCGTGAGCCGGCGCCACGGGATTCGAAGCATTGCTGACAGGTTTATTGAGAGTCGCTATCGCAACAACAATGATGATCGCTGCTGCTACTATCCCTATCAGGGAAAGTATGGTCCTTTTCTTCACGGGTTCACCTCCGCAGAATCTGGTCCTGATCGAAAAAGATTTCAACACCTGAGAACATCGTGTCTTTACAGTCGTATTAGACAGAGAAACTTGCTTCAAAATAAGCCAGAGCACGACCCTTGTCTATTATTGTCGAACCTCACGCATCGAAAGGGAAAAAAGGTGCCCTCCGGATTTCGAAGGACACCCTGCGTTCATTCAGAAAAAACTCATTACTTACGGTACAGCTTACTTAAGATCGACAGTTGTAGAGATGACTCCACCTCTGGTGGATAAGAACTCTATCGTTGCCGTTCCTGTGCCAGTTACCGTCCACGATACTGTCTTGGATCTTTCCCAGGTCGGCGAATCGATGTCGGTGAATGGTCTGTCGAGAGGATTCTCCGGAAGCGCACCGGCAAAGAAGCCGATGGTCTTGGTTCCACTCTCTCCGGAAGCCAGTTTGAGACCATCCAGTGTTATTCTGGCGGTCGACTGTCTCACCATCTTGACAAGCCATGCCTGCTTCAACGCGTCGGGGAGGAATCCGTTGTTGGTAACCGTTGCGGTTATCGTCCTCGAACCATCTGCGTTGGCCTTGACGTTGACTTCCGTGAATTCGAGTTTTGGAAGCTGCTTGGCAAGCATTAAGTTGAATCTGTTCTGAGCCTCCACCGCAAGCTTCAGGTACAGGCCCGCCGGTGGGTTCTGCGACCAGAACTTCGGGTTCGTTCCACCGCACTCAACAGTGCCGTATTCGGGGTGCTCTGCAGGCGTCCAGGGGAGGAAGTATGCCCTTTCCATACCCTTAATGTTGTCCTGTACCCAGAGCCAGTCATAATCGTTGACAGCACCGTCTCCGTTGAAGTCGTAAATGTAATCATACCTGTTACCCCACAGTTCGTCTCCGTACCATATTGCGCCAAACTGGAAGTAACCATAGTCTGGACTGTGTCCGAAGAGAGGTCCTCCAGGCTGCAGTGTGCCAAGAAGGCGAAGAAGGAGACTTCTAGCCATGCTTAATCGAAGATGAGGGAGGGCCCCTCGAAGTCGTCAT
>DSBT01000361.1 GCA_011045915.1 Mesotoga infera | reverse complement strand
GCATAAAGCGAGGCCATCACGGAAAGATGCGGCCAGCACCAGATAGCGTAGTTAAATATCGTGGCCTCAACCTCGGCCTTCATCAGTTCCTTGCCGGCTTTCTTCGCGAGCGAAGGCTTCCAGACAATATCGGAGGCTGTGACAACTTCCACTTCACCCGTTGCTTCAAGGGCCTTAACCAGCCTGTCTTGAAACCCCTTGTTCATTTCGATCAGATCGTTGTGAACGAAATCGCGCCCGTCGGAAAAAGTGATCACTCCAACCTTTCTCTTTTTCATTGAGCATTCCTCCTCTTTTCAATGTCTTCTTCGAGCTTATCTATATGAGCTTTGACACAGATTTTCTTTGAAGCAATTCCGCCTTCAGCACAACTTTCGATTTCTCACCTCTTGTTCCGTCTATTTCGCTCAGCAGTATCGTGGCGGCAATCCTGCCGATGTCCTCTACAGGCTGTCTGATCGTCGTCAAGGGTGGCTCGATCAGGTCATTCATGGAATGATCATCGAAGCCTACAATCGACAGATCATCGGGGAGTTTCAGGCCCATCCGCCTCACGGTTGCAACTATGACCTCATTTAGAAACTGGTTTGTGGATATGATCGCATCCGGTCTCCTGTCCGATCTCAGCACAGACTGCAGTGACAGTGAGGTCCTCTCCACGTCTACTGCATTTTCGATAATCCAGTCGGTGTTTATCTCAATATCCAGCATCTTGCATGCATCCAAAAAGCCCATGCGTCTCTCTTCTATTGTATAGATTCCCTTTTTGTGAAGGACTATTCCGAGCTTCCCGTGACCGTTTTCCTTTAGGTGCAACACGCCTCGGAGAATCGCCTGCCGGTTATCGAGAGTTACCGAACTTATCCTCTCCATTCCCTCAAGAATTCTGTCGTAGAAGACGACAGGAATGTTTCTCCTGACTGCCTCTCTGTAGAGTTTTGAGTTGTCCCTTCCGTTTTCTCCTTGACAGGGCGAGGAAAGTATACCCTCGACACCGTGTTCGAGGAGCCATTTGATGTAGACTCTCTCTTTCTCGAAATCCTCCCCGATGTCGCAGACGATGAACTTGTAGCCTCTAGGAAAGAGGACGGTCTCGATTCCGCTCATGAAATCCAGGAAGAATGGATTCCTGATATCCGACACAATGAGGCCCACCGTTTGGGTCTTTCTTGTCTTCAGGGATTTTGCGGAAGAATTGGGAATGTAGTTCAGTCTCTCGGCCGCGTCAACTATCTCTTTCCTCAGGGAAGGACTCACTCCCGGTTCATCGGAAAGCGCTCGCGATACGGACGACGGCGATACGTTCAGTTCTTTTGCTATGTCTTTTATCGTTGTTTTCTTCATCACTGAGAATCGCAACCTTTCGCAAACGTTTGCGTTCTTTTTCATTATACTATGGGTCGTCCTTGATTGGAAAGCAAAGTGGTAACAGAGAGTCGTAGAGAGAGCTCAAGTAGAAGAGGTCAGTCTTTGTATGTTCTTCTTGACAGAGAGAGTATTCCAATTATGTTTGGATTGGGTTCTACAGAGGAAAGCTCAACCTTTACCTTTTTTCCTGGAATTCTGTAGCGATTCTCTTCAATAATCTTGAGTATTCTGTCGAAATAGTACCGGTTTTTCCCGAGACTTCCTCCGATTACCAGTACAGAAGGATCGAGAGAATCTATGAGATTGCAGAGGAATCGTCCAAGCCTTTCAGAGGCTTCGGTTATCATTTCTTTGAAGAGCGGTTCGTTCAACTGTGCGCGATCAATTATCTCTTTTGCAGAGATCTCAATCCCAAGCGAGTCATGCGCTCTGTTCTCAAGGCCCCTGCCGCCTGAAATCGCTTGCAGGCAACCGCGGCGACCACATGTGCAGGTTGGACCATCCGGTTTCACTATTGTGTGACCGATTTCCCCCGCTGAGTTGTTTGCTCCCCGTAAGATCTTCCCCCGGGCAACTATTCCCATTCCTATTCCCGTACTGATGGTGACGTAGATGAGCGATTCAATATCCTTTCTGAATGTCCATTCTCCAAAAGCCGCCGCATTGCAGTCGTTTTCGACCACGCCTTTGGTATCGAGAAAGGAGGAAGCTCTTCTGAAGAGCTCCACGTCTTTCCACCCGAGGTTCGGCGACCAGATCAAATTGCCCTTTTCGGGACTGACGGCACCTGCCGTGCAAAGCCCCCAGCGGTTGACATCTCTTCTTCCTTTCATGCGAAAACAGACACCACTCAGTCGCTCAAAGAAATCGTCAACTCCTTCGGCCGGTTTGGTGGAAAACTCTTCCGATTCATAAGCTTCCTGTTCGCTATCGCCGAAAGCCGATACGAGAGTTTTGGTACCCCCTATGTCGATCGCTATATCAACTGCGGGCATTTACGGCTCTCCGAATTTTCAGGATCCTTTCAAGAATCTCCCCTTCTTTTCCTTCATCAAAGAGATTCCTGTTTGCTATGTAGGAACCAATTCCGAGCGCAACAGCTCCTGCTTTCATGTATTCGTTAGCGTTTTCGGCCGTTACCCCGCCAAAAGGCATGAACTTGACAGTGGGAAACGGACCCCTGTACGCTTTGAGCAGCTGCAGACCTTCAGAACCGCTGGGGAAGAGTTTCAGGAAGCTGAATCCGGTGTTCAGTGCCTTCTGTATATCTGTAGAAGTGTAGACTCCGGGTATATAACTAATCCCGTCCCTTGCCGACAACTTCGCGATTTCCTCGCTAAATCCAGGGCTGAGAACGAAATCGGCATTTGAGCGAAGCGCTCTCGAATAAGCCGTATCATCGTATACTGTACCGGCCCCGATCACGAGCTTTCCGTAGAATTCCTTCTTGAGTTCGTGCAGTATCTCTGAAGAAGATTCGTCGGAGAAACTGACTTCCAGAATCGTCAAGCCGTTTTCCAGAAGCATTTCACACAACTTCCTCGATTGATTGAGCGTAAGACCCCTTATCACCGTCAAGACTTTTTCAGTCATTAGTTTTTCGAACACGGTAAAATACTCCTCCTTCTCTTACAGTCAGTAGATAATCTCTGCATTTAGTATATCAGGAGGTATAGCCTCATTTCCCGCTCTCTGAAAAGGAAACTGCCCATTCGAGTATTAAGTCTTCCGTGAGAAAGCTTCCCTAATTAATGTAATCATGTACCGTTTGAGAGATTTCTAGATCCCTCATGACTATTCAACAGAGACGCTCGCGTACAGTGTCGAAGCATTTCCATGGCTTTCAACCGTGCTATAGAATTTGAATTCTATTAGAGAGACTCCTATCTTTAGAGCTTCGAAATCGAATAACCGCTTCCCAGGTTCGGCGCCTGCAACTGGGAAGTCCGAGATTTCACCCGGAGAGGATTGGCTCTTCGAGGGGTCGATGTACCTGTTATCTACGAGTCTCAGTATTTCACTATCATTCTGTATGTTCCACGAAAACTCGACCGAAGAATCTTCTTCAACGGTGACTGCGAATAGATTACCCGGACTTACGGAACCTGAAGAACTGCCAAGGACCGTTACATAATCGGGAATACACTCACTTAGAGTTCTGTCATCCACTTCTACATT
>DSBT01000360.1 GCA_011045915.1 Mesotoga infera | reverse complement strand
GCACGAGGGGTGGAACACTATATATAGAAATACGAACAACGGCAAGAAATCCATATGAACTGGAAAAAGCGGTTGAAGAGATAGAGGAATTATTGAAATAGAAGGGAGGGAAGAAGTTGCAAAAATCAACTTTCGTCTGCAAGACTATAACACCGATGCTTTCAAGGAGTATGTACTCAAAAATTGAAAACTCCTGGCGATTTGAGCTTCGACCTCAAAGTATCAAGGGGGTAATGCGTTTCTGGTTCAGGGCGCTCGTTCCTTGTGTTGTTGACCCTAACTGGTTAAATGGTTCGAAAAAGGCTTTTTCGGCTCTTCACTATCTGGAAGGGCTGATGTTTGGATCACAAGAGAAAAAGTCTCCGTTCTCGCTGACTGTTTCATATGCTGATGACATCGAAGAATCGGTCGACACTTTGGTTAACTCCAATGACAAGTTCTTTCGCAATGCTTTGTTTGGAACTTATGAGCTAAGAGGAAACAATCCGTCTTTTTCTTACATGATGCCAGATCAAAGCTTCACAATTAGGATCCGATATTCGAGTTCAGTCTTGCCAATTCAAAAAGCACTTACTGATTCTCTAATGACTCTCATAAGCAACTACTCAGGCTTTGGAGCTAAGGCAAGAGATGGGTTCGGAAGTTTTTCGATCACTAAGGCTAAAGGTGCAGAAGAAGAGTCTGTTGGGAAGCAACCCTCGACTTCAGAATCGCTCTTATTGAAGATGATTAGAGAAATAGATCTGGACGGAGACGTTTTCCGGCTAGTTCATGAAGAACGTAATCTGAGTCCCTACGAATTTCCTACAATAGCCAGATCAAAGGAGATGACAGCCCTCGCAAACTCAACCAGCTGGAGGAGGAATATTATCAGGTCTCTTACAGGATTGAGGAATATGGACGGGGAACCTCAGACGATCTATTCAAATCTGAAACTCGTCAAACTTAGGGGATACAGACAAGAGGATGACAATCTTAATCCCATGCGAGCCGCATATTTCTCTAACATAGCTCCGTCAAGGGATTTCGTAATGAGAACTAGCATAATGGGTCTTCCAATTATCTATCAAAAATTCGGCGAATACCCTGGAACAACCGGAAGGGGAGCAGCCACTATTTCGAATAACGATAGTGGTTCAGGTAGAAAAGCATCTCCAATATTCGTCTCAGTACATAAGGCAGTAAACAACACTTACTTTGCAAGAATTTTGCTTATGGCAAGCAAGATATCTCCAGAAAGAGACAGCCACGACAGACCGGTTATTTATGCAAGAGTCAATAACAGGAGCTATCCAATACTTGGAAATGAAAATTTCGAAGAACTATGGAATCTTATAGAGGGGGTTATCCAATGAACTGGGAAAAGAAGATAATTGCTCTTTTGCACGATCCCCTTTTCAAGGCGTTGGACATCAAGGGTCATGAAAGCCGCGCTGCAGAGATTCTCAAAACCTTAGGAATCTCTCCGGCAAAGGTCAAAGAAGAAGACTGGATTGCAAGTGCAATGGACAGACTTCCAATTCCGTGGGAGAGAAGCAGTCAAGTCAGGGTTCCGCTGGAGCAGACTGGAGGTTTCACACACACTCTCTCAGGTAACAAACTTGATATTCTGAAATACCTATCAAATCTAGAGACTGCTAAAGCTCAGTTCGTGGATGATCTCAGAGTGATTGCAGAAAAAAATGAGAAAGAGAACCTCTTTCATGCCTTATGGTGGCAGTTGCCCGACATGATGGAAGGATCCGCATTTCTTCCAGCAGACACGAGAATCCCCAATCACTCGATCGTTGATCACCTCGATTCAACATCTGCCCTTGCAGGAACGACTGAAGACGGAAAAATCAAGGCGAGCTTGATCAGCGTTTCTGTCGGTCCAGTCCAGAGTTTCATTGCCGCCGCGAGAAAGACCATGGATCTTTGGAGCGGGAGCTATCTATTATCGATGATAACTTACAAAGGAATCGAGTATATCGGCCAGAATTACGGCTTCGATTGCGTAATCTTCCCCTCGCTAAGAAACATCGCTTTTGTGGAAAAGTCTCTCTCAGATTGGGGAGTGAAGTTCACAGTCGATTCTCAAGTGCCTAAACCTTCCACTAGAGTAGCTTCTTTACCAAACAGATTTGTTGCAATAGTCCCAACAAGTGAAGTAAATGAAACTCTGAAAAACGTTGAGAAAGCTATAAAGGATGGCTGGAATGAAATATCTAGTGCCGCGTTGAAGGCCGGCAAAACTCTTGACGCGACAAATTTGCAGATGCAGCTGGATACTTTCCCTGAGGTTTTCACAACAAGCCAGGAGCTTATCGAAATCGAAAACGCAAAGGAGATTATCAGCAATCTTTATAATGATTCGGGAATACAAGATGAGATCGATAATTTGAATGCCTTGTCTATCGAACACGGTTCTCACAAACCAAATGCAGGTACCCTTTACTCATACTCATACAGACTACTGAGAAGCCTTGCGGATGCAAGAAAGACGTTGAGAACCTTCAGCCGTTTTACCGACAACTCTTCTGTCAACGGCAAAACTCTTCAAGGCGATCAGTTCAACGGAGATATGAAGGCGATCTTCAAGCTAAAAGATGGAGAAAAGACAGACCACTTGAACGCAGTCAATGCTATAAAACGTCTATACGCTTCAGAGAAAAGTGAGAAGTTCCCGTCTGTTGATGTATTCGCTGACAAGAATAAACAGAAGTTCATAGAGTTTACTGGCAACAAGCCAGAGAGCTATAAGAACAGCTATTACGCGATTCTCCTTATGGATGGAGATAGAATGGGCAGATGGATTGGCGGAGAATATGCACCTGAGATCTCTGAAGTAATAGCTGAACCATTACGAAAGGCGATACTCTCTAGCGATCTTCCAGCAAAAATGAAAGACTACATACTCAAGAGGAAGACCCTGCAACCAGCCTATCACAGAACGGTATCCAGAACCCTAAATGTCTTCTCCTCGCTCGTGCAGCTGGCTGTTGAAAAGCATGGGGGAGAGCTTGTATATTCCGGGGGTGACGATGTTCTTGCCTTCCTGCCAGCGGTATCTGTTCTAGAATGTGCAGACGAAATAAGAAGGATGTACTCTGGAACAGGAAATGTTGAGCTTGATTCTCCCGCAGGCAAACTTCAGTTCAAAGATGAAATGCTCTGGATAAACGGCAAACCCCACTCTCCTATGATGGGATTGAAAGCCACAATGAGTGCAGGCATAGCGGTCGTAAACAAGAAATACCCCTTGAGTCAAGCCCTAAGAATAGCCCGTGAATCTGAGCACATTGCTAAAGATGGTTTTGGGCGGGACAGCTTTGTCGTATCGATTGTGAGGCGTTCGGGTCAGATCAGTCGAAATGGATCTAAATGGTCAACAAAAGACGGAAACTTCAATTCGGTTAAGAGCCTGCGAGAAATGATCAAGAAAATTGACTCATCTGGTTTCGGTTCTAGAAGCCTCAGAAAGCTCTACGGTGACGATCTGATTTTGTCCAATAACGAATACGTGGACAAGTATATTCCGTATGTACTAAAGAAAGCAGGATCTAGAAAAGAAGATGATGGGTCTTTCGAAAGTATGCTCAAAAACTACTTCCGCAAGATGATCGACCTTGAGAGAGAAATTGAAGCAATTGAAGAGGAGAATGAAGATCTCTTCAAGGCACGTAAGAGTGCAGTTGATCTGCTCCTTGTTCAAGACTTTCTTCTGAGAGGTGATGGCAGATGAAGCTAAATGCAGTCTATTTTACTCCGGAAGATTGGATTTGTTTCAGGGAAAGCACCGTCTTTCAATCTGGAGGTAATGCTAAGACAGGACTTCCAAAGATTGAGACCTTCCTTGGAGCTATCAAAACAGCCCTTATAAAGAAGGCGGGAGAAAATCCTTTGAGTCTCTCTTCAGAACTCAAAGCGATTGTTGGAGATAGCGAGAACCCAGGCAAGTTAAGGATCTGGGGACCATTCATGTTCAATCAGACAAGCTCCGAAATTAAGCACTACTTTCCTTCACCAAACGGGATCTATAGACTTAAAGAGGGCAGTGAATTCAAACTGATGATGCCACATTACAGCGTTGAAACGGAGATCAATGGAAAAATCCTGAAGCTCCCCTGGATCCCGTCGTCAGCTGAAGGCATTGAAACGTTCGACGGCAGCCTGATAGAGATGAACGAAATCTCGAACTTGCAAAGAAAGCTTCCATTCTCTATTCTTCAAAGCAAAGAGATTTCGAAGGAACTTTATCAAGTGGAAAGCAAAGTTGGCATTGCACTCGAAAAAGAAAGGAAGAATGCCGAAGAGAGTATGCTATATACTCTTTCTTACTACAGGTTCAAACCCGATGCAGGCTTCTTCGTTTTTGCAGATGAATACACAGCAAAGACAATTTTTGGGTTATCAAATGTATTCATAGGAGGAAAGACTAGGGCGGTAGAGATAAGAGTAGACACCATAGAGACTGACATCTTCAATACTTCTAAGAGTCCAAAACCCGCACTCTGTCTCGTTACCCCATCAGTCTTTTCAAACGGATCGCTTCCTTCCGACATGAGAATTGCCGGCTGCGACATAAAGTCAGCAAATATACAGAGAAAGATCGCTGTAAGCGGCTGGGATCTTGCAAAGAATCAGCCTAAACCAATAAGGCATTATGTCGCACCAGGAACAGTCTATTATCTTGAAGGAGCATTTGATGAAAAGCAAGGCATTAGCAGCGAATCGCAAGATCTTGGCTATGGCAAATACTTCACGGTAGATTGGGATTATATAGGGAGGGATTGAAGTTGAAAGCTTTCTATTTATACGCTGAATCTCAAATTCATGCGGGAACTGGTGCAGATGTTGGAATTGTAGATCTTCCAATACAAAGGGAGAGAACAACTGGGTTTCCTGTCATTCAAGGAATCAAAGGCGCACTTAGGGCCTCCGGAATTGTGGATGATGCCATCTTCGGAAGCAAACCTTCAAAAGGCACAGAAGAGAACACAGATGCAGGAAAGATCTCGTTTTCAGAGGCCAAGATCCTTCTCTTTCCTGTAAGATCTGCCGAAAAGATGTTTGTTTGGGTAACCTGCCCTATGGTTCTAAGAAGATTCGCAAGATCTACGGACAAGAAGCTAGAGATACCAGACGTTCCAAATGACACAGTACTATTAGCTGATCAGAATTTCAGCGAGAAGTCTCTGACGCTTGAAGAGCTTGAGCTTCAATTAGACAAAAATCCCAAAGTGGCTTCCATTGCCACGCTTCTCTCTGGTTGTGCACCAGATAGTTATATGGCGGCTAAGTTGAAGAGAGATCTTGTATTGGTGAGTGACGATATGTTCGCCAAGATAGTTAAATCAATGACCGAAGTTCAGCCCAGGATAAGAATCGATGAGAAGACAGGAATTGTTGTGAGTGGGGCACTTTGGTATGAGGAGTATCTGCCTCTGGATTCAGTTCTGTACTTTGTCGCAAGAGAGACCGTCTATTCAAAGGGAAGTGAGTCGAAGCTCTCAGAACTCGACGGGAAAACCATGACAATTGGCGGAAAAGAGACTACGGGAAAGGGCTTTGTCTTCGTCAAGGAAGTGGTATGATGCCTTCTCTAAATGACTGGGCTAAGCAGCGAGTCACTTCTATTCTAGACAAAAGCGAAAAGGTTCAAAAAAGCTACAAGAGCGAGATCAAAGGTCTCGGTAGCATGCTTCTTCAGAATGGTCTTTATGGAACGATTGCCTATTACAAAGTCAGGGAAAAAGATTCCAGTAAGGAAATACTAGATCATTTAAGGAGCCTGCTTTCAGAAAGAATGAAAATTTCAGATGTCACAGAGATGAATCCGATTAATGATCTTGACTACATCAAGGCTCAGACTACTGTTCTTGAAGCTGTGAAGTGGCTGAGACGATACGCAGACATCCTCATAGAAGGTGAGGAAAATGGTTGATCCTAAAGCCATTGCGAATAGATCCATAAAGAACTCGTCACTTAATTACGACAAGCTTTTTCCGATAAGCAAACATAGCATGACTGATACCTCTCAACTGTCGGGACTACTTCAAATCCTCATGAACAAATTCTCGTATTATGATCGCGACTCGGTGAAAAGCCTTCTGGAGAGAAGAGACAGGATTGTTGCATCGTTCCGGAAAGTATTCGATCGAGAACTTCAGACGAAGAAGTATCTTATGGTCGGATCCGGTTGCCCCTCGATATTTGACAACGGATTTACTTTGATGAGAAACTACGGAGTTCCGTATATTCCGGCAAGTGCATTCAAAGGAGCTTTCTCGCACTATGTGGCTCAAGAGCTTGATGAAAAGAGCCCCTTGAAGGAGCATTTCAGGTTTCTTTTTGGAAATGGCAAAGACGATGACAATATCATGGGAGCCCTGATATTCATGGACGTAATTCCCAAGACCTACAGTCTAGGCATTGACATTATAAACAACCACTTCCAACCCTATTATAGTGACGAGAAGAACGAGAAAGCTCCGAATGATTACTATGATCCCGTTCCAGTTCAGTATCTCGTAATAGATAGTGGAAGCGTTTTCCGGTTTTCTGTACTGGAAAGGGAGAAAATGGAAGATAGTCTGAGAAAAGAGGTCTCGAAGGAGCTGATTAGTTTCCTCGGCGACTTCGGTCTGGGAGCCAAGACATCTTATGGCTACGGACTATTCAAGGAAGTCCTGCAGAAGTGACAGCGGCGAAAGCCGCTGTTTTTCTTTGTCCAGGCGCTAGCGAATTAATCATATGAGAATCGACAAATCACTTATGCTCGGTTACACTTCTTATGCTTGAGAATATCTGCGGAAATCCAAACTGAGTCCTGAAAGTATTTTCACATAATAATCAGAAGAAGACGACTCCTTCTACAAGAGAGGCCATAAGTTCCAAATGATCCTCTTGAG
>DSBT01000359.1 GCA_011045915.1 Mesotoga infera | reverse complement strand
TTTGGCGGCGAGAGCAAATGGAGGAAGGTCGTGAAGGTGGCGGTCTTCGTTGTTCTACTTGCGGCGGGACTCCTCACTATGACAGGAAACCTAAATCTATTACAGTTCGCAACGGGAGGTTGATTTAATGAAAAAGATAATCTTTGTTCTAATCCTGGTTCTACCCGCTATGGTTTTCTCTTATGCAGGAATGCTTGACGATTTCGATACTGCAATAAAGCTTGCTCAGATCGAAGATAAAGAGGCCATAGTCATGTTCTCTGACACCAGTTGTGTCTACTGCGTCAAGTTTGTGAAGGAGACGCTTTCAGACGGGACTGTTGAAGATTTGCTGAGAGCTGGCTTTGTCTTTTCTCAGATTTACAAGAGCAATCCAGGGACAGCTTCTTACATGGTTGGAGAGGAAATGAAGGAAATGACATATAATGACCTTTACGCCTACTTCCAGATTCGGGGAACGCCGACACTATGGTTCTTCACGACTGAAGGCGCTCTCCTGACAAATCTGCCGGGCTTTGTACCCGCAAATGATTTCGTTCCGATTCTCCGCTTCATTGGAGAGAAGGCTTATGAGTCGACAACTTTCGACGTTTTCCGCAGCAAGAGTTCAGATTACATGGGTAATGCAAAGATAGTCAGGGTAAATGAAGAAGAGTACAACTATGTCCTTGAGAACGATCCTATTGCGCTCGAATATGAAGGTCAGGACGTTGACATATATACAGTTTGGTTGACGAAGGACGAGTCAACGGCCGAGGAGCTTCTGGAAGAGGGAGTTTTCAGGGTTATTCTACTGAACTGAAATAATCGAGTGCGATCGAAAGAAACTCATCGTAAGCCTTCTTATCCAGCAGGCACATCTTGATTAGTTTCAGAGAAGAGGATCCACTCTTGGAAAAATGATCACCAACGGCTTTAAGAAACTGATTTGCACAAATAGATACCGGAACCCCGAAAATCCCTGTAGAAATTGCCGGAGTGGCAAGCGTAACGGCTTCCATTTCGGCAGCTCTTTTCAATACGTGTTCAAACGAAGAGCAGAGCTTTTCCTCGAGATTGAGCTCGCCATATTGCGGGCCGAATACGTGGATTATCTTCTTTGCATGAAGAGATCCGGCTCCTGTAACGGCGACTTCGCCAATCTCCAGAGGACCGTTCTCGCGAACATAGGCGTCGCTCTCAAACTGTATCTCTTTTCCACCAGCCCGTACAAGCGCACCGGCCACGCCTCCACCGTGCCTCAAGTAACCGTTTGATGCATTGACAATGATATCAACTTCCTGTTCAGTAATATCGGAAATCTCAAGCTGAACGACTCTTCCCTCTTCGAGAATGAAACTCTTCATTTTTCCTCCGGGTAATTCTTCATGCCTTTCCACAACGATCTAAGTCTTTGAAGAACGAGTTTCTCTTTGCCGCTCTCTCCTGGAACATAAAAGACTTCCTCCTTTATTGATTCGGGCAGGTAGAACTCCCTTGAAAAGCCTCCCGAGCTGTGAGGGTAGTTGTAGCCTTTGCTGTATCCCGTTTCCTTCATTACTTTCGTTACGGCGTTCCGTAATTTCAGCGGAACTTCCAGGTTGGGAGTCTTCTTTACGCTTTCCTGAGCCTTTGACATTGCGCTATAGGTTCTGTTGCTCTTTGTGGCCACCGAAAGATAGATGGCGGCCTCTGAAAGATTAAGCTTACACTCCGGCAAGCCAACGTTGTTGACGGCTTCAAAGGCAGCGTTGGCAACAACCAGCGCCATCGGATCTGACAGGCCTATATCCTCAGAAGAAAAGATGACCATTCTCCTTGCTACGAATTTTGGGTCCTCTCCGCCCTCAAGCATTCTCAACATGTAATAGAGAGCCGCATCGGGATCACTCCCTCTCATGCTCTTGATAAACGCGGAGATCAGGTCATAATGTTCCTCTCCCTTCTTCGTGTATCTTCCCGAAGGGAGTACAGAGAGTTCATTCATGACTTCCAGATCGAGCACAGGTCTTTCCAGAGCCGCGGCGCTCTCTACGAGCGTATCGAGAAGGTTTAGTGCAATTCTGGCATCGCCTCCGCTGCTCTGGGAAATCACATCGATCACGTCTTTGCTCACCTTCACACTTGACTCTCTCAAGAGACTGTCCTTTTCCATTGCCTTTCGGAGAAGATCGGCAATATCCTCCTGCTTTAGATTCTTCAAAATCACAAGTCTGCAGCGCGATAAAAGAGCGGGATTGACCTCGAAGCTAGGATTCTCAGTCGTGGCGCCGATAAGGATTATCAGACCCTTCTCAGTCACCGGAAGGAAGACATCCTGCTGACTCTTGTTCAGCCGATGAATTTCATCGACGAAAAGCACTAGCTGTTGGCCGACCCTCTTCAGTCTCTCTCCATGTTCGAAATGCTTCTTCAAATCGCCCGTTCCTTGAAGACTGGCGCTGAAGAATTCAAAATGGTATCGGTTTCCAAGCTTCGACTTGATGATTTCGCCGATCGTCGTTTTTCCCGTTCCAGGAGGACCATAGAGAATCATGGAAAACAGTTTGCCGCTCTCGACAGCTCCTCGAATTATGCCCTTGTTTCCAGTCAAGTGCTCCTGGCCTACAACGTCATTAAACTCTCTTGGCCTTAGCCTCTCACTGAGAGGAGACCAGTTCATTTCTGAAATACTCAATTGTATCTTCAAGCCCCTTTTCCAGCTTCACAGAAGCCTCCCAATTCAGCAAGGATTTCGCCTTTTCTGCATCAAGGATCGATTTCTTAAGATCACCAGGCCGAGATGCTTTGTGAATCGCTTCTTTAGAATAACCTGCTAGATTCTTCATTTTCGCGAACAATTCATTTACCGACGTTCCTGTTCCCGTTCCCACGTTCACGGTTTCATTCTCGCATTTCTCAAGTGCCAGAAGATTTGCCTTCGCAACGTCACTCACGAAGACGTAGTCTCTCACATTTTCCCCATCCCCGAAGATAACAACTTCTTGACCGCGAAGCATCCTCTCCGAGAAGATCGCGACAACACCTGCCTCCCCGTAAGGGTCCTGTCGCGGGCCATAGACGTTTGCGTATCTGAGCACAGTGTACTTCAGGCCGACTTCGTTGGAGAAGAATCTAAGGTAGTTTTCAACAGAGAATTTTGCTATGCCGTACGGAGAAAGTGGTTTGGGAAGCTCCCCCTCGTCGGTCGGAATCTTTTTTACGTCGTCGCCGTAGATCGCGCCGCCAGTAGATGAAAAGATAACATTCTTTATTCCGTATTTTGCCGCGATCTTCAAAAGTCTCAGTGTGCCGATTATATTTATCATCGCATCTTCCTCGGGTTCTCTCACCGATTTCGAGACGCTAATCTGAGCGGCCAGATGGAAGAGGACGGTCGGTTTATGCAGCATGAAGACTCTTTCCATCATTTCGACGTCAGTTATGTCCTGTTCATAGAAGAGCGCTCGAGGATCCAAATTTTCAATCTTTCCACTCGACAGATTGTCCACAACGATGGGTATCTTTCCGGCTGAAATCAAGTGGTCTACAACGTGCGATCCGATGAATCCTGCTCCTCCAGTAACCAAATAGTTTTCGGCCATACTTTCCTCCTATATGTTGATTTCCTTTCCTGCAAGCAATTGATCGTACATCTTCCTGACTTTTTGAATGTCTTCCCAGGTCAGGCTCTTTGGTGAACCCGGGGCCCTTGAAGCATTTCTTAGGAGATAACTCGGATGGAACATTGCAAAGACCTTAACTCCTCCGATCCATTCGAATAGTTGCCCTCTTACTTTCGTAATTTGAATTTTGTCCTGTTCTACGAAATATGACAAGGCTGTCGCTCCCAAAGCGACAACGACCCTTGGTCTAATTACCGCAAGCTGAGAGAGAAGATACGGTGAACATGCCCTCTGTTCCTCGGCCGTCGGCACTCTGTTCTTCGGAGGTCTGCACTTCACAATATTCGTGATAAATATGTCTTGCCTGGATAGCTTAACGGATTCCAGTATCTTTGTAAGCAATTCGCCGGCCTTTCCCACAAAGGGTCTGCCGGAAGCATCTTCATCGGCTCCAGGTCCTTCGCCTACAAACACTACAGGTGTTTCGATCGAGCCTTCTCCGGGTACAGTGTTGGTTCTCGATGAGCTAAGCGGACAGAGGTTGCAGTCGCTTATTCTCGAGTTGAGCTCCAGAAGGAGCTCCTTTCTCTTGACGTAGTCAGTCAACAGTTCTCACCTCAGAATCTGAATCTGAAGAACGGAGCGCCTTTATAGAGGCCGATAACAAAGTATCTATCCTTCAGTTC
>DSBT01000358.1 GCA_011045915.1 Mesotoga infera | reverse complement strand
GAAAAAATAAAAAAGGTGGCCTGAGCCACCTTTTTTGTTGTCAATAGAAGTTATCAAAGATTTTCCGGAGCTGCATCCTGGTGAGTCCCTGCAAGGACGTTTTCCTCCGTCTCAGGGTCAAATAGGTGCATCATAGACATATCGAAGACCAGATCCATCTTGTCTCCCGAAGATGCTCTGCTCTTGGGATCGACCTTAGCCACGATATCATCTCCGTGAATATTTGCGTGGATAAGAGTCTCACTACCGAGAGGCTCAACGACCTCTACGTTGCCCTTGACTATGAACTCCTCTTTCGGCGCAACCGAGTACATCTTGTCGTAAATATCTTCCGGCCTTATACCGAATGTGGTCTCCTTGCCTACCAGGTGTTCTAGCCTTTCAACCTTGTCTTCAGGAACGAGAAGCTTCATGTCTTCCTTTATAACCCAGACTTTGCCTCCTTCAGAGACAAGCTTTGCGCTGATGAAGTTCATTGCAGGAGTGCCGATGAACCCGGCAACGAACTTGTTTCTCGGCTCGAAGTACACGGAGTAAGGATCCCCGATCTGCTGGATTATTCCGTCCTTCATTATTACGATCTTGTCGGCCATGGTCATTGCCTCGACCTGGTCGTGAGTAACGTATATTATAGTCGCCTGAAGATTCTGGTGCAGTCTCTTAAGTTCCGCTCTCATTTGAACCCTCAGTTTGGCGTCGAGGTTGGAGAGGGGTTCGTCAAAAAGGAAGACCTTTGGTTTTCTAACTATCGCTCTTCCGACTGCGACTCTCTGTCTCTGACCGCCCGAGAGCTGCTTTGGCTTACGGTCAAGCAACTGCTCTATTCCAAGGATTCTAGCCGCTTCCTTGACTCGCTCTTCGATCTCCGGCTTGGGTGTCTTTCGCAGTTTCAATCCAAATGCCATGTTCTCGTAGACCGACATATGCGGATAAAGAGCGTAGTTCTGGAAGACCATGGCGATGTCTCTATCCTTAGGTTCGACATCGTTGACGACCTTCCCGCCGATCTTGATCGTTCCTTCCGTAATCTCTTCCAAACCGGCAATCATTCTCAATGTCGTAGTCTTTCCACAGCCCGAAGGACCCAGGAGAACGAGAAACTCCTTGTCCTTCACTTCGAGATTCGCATCGAGAACGGCCTTGAATCCGTTCGGATAGGTTTTGCCTACCTTCTCGAGGGTAACTTCTGCCATCTTGCACCTCCGTCAATCATCATCAACTTCAACAATAAGATCCTTTATCTCAACATCCATCGCTTCATCCCCGGCGTCCATCAAATAGAGATCGTGGACTCTTTCCAGGAACCTGTTGAGGAGCACATACTTGTCATAGTCCATCAAGACAGCCTTTGGGAGCCCGTTTTTTGTTATAATAATATCGGCCCTCTCACAATCGTCAACAACCTTTGAAAAGTGTGTTTTCGCTTCGGCCAGTGAAAAAAATGAGAGCTCGTGCAATCTTGACAAGAGAACCACCTCGGGACCATTATACAATATGACCACAATTATAGTCAAGCTTTTGCTTCGGAGGTGCCATAGATGGCGAAGAGGTTTTTTCTTAAACAGCCAATGATGAGAAAGGTTATCTACGCTCTCCTTCCGATTTTAGTCTTCGCTGTTGGGAATTTCGGCTGGGTGGTGTTTTCCAAGATTGTTCTTTCGATAGCTGTCTCTGTTTTCGCTGAATGGCTATTCGAAAGCAAGAAGGGGAAGCCCGTAAGCGAGGCAGCTATTGTTACAGGGTTCCTAATTGGATTGATTCTCCCTCCGGCCGTTCCCTTCTGGATAGTTATAGTTTCAAGCTCCTTTGCAATAGTCTTCGCTAAGATGGCCTTTGGAGGGTTTGCCAGGAACCTTTACAACCCTGCATTAGTTGGCAGGGCCTTCGTTTATGTGAGTTTTCCTGCCGCCGTGCAGCAAAGCTGGACTCCGGCAGTTCAGAGCTGGGGGCAGGGTTTCACGCGCTGGATCAGCTCGGATATTATTACTATGGCCACCCCGGCCAATGTCATCAGGGACGGCGGAGAGGTTAGTGCATGGCGGATGATCTTCGGAAACATAGCCGGCTCTTCCGGTGAAACAGCAAAATGGTTGATTGCAGCCGCTGCGGTTTATCTGATCATGACGAAGGTTGCGTCCTGGAAAATTATCGTATCAACTCTCGTGTCTGCATTTGCTATGTCGGGCGCAATCTTCATTTTTGACCCTTCAAGAATGAACCCATTCCACTGGATGATCGGAGGGAGCATCATGTTTGGGGCCGTCTTCATGGCAACAGATCCGATCAGCGCGCCGAAGAAAGATGCAGCTAAATGGATCTACGGTTCTATGATCGGATCTCTTGCAGTCATAATTGGTACATTCTCATTGTTCGGAGCTGGTTTGATGTTCGCTGTCCTTATCGCAAACACATTTGCCTCACTTCTTGATTATTTAGTTACCCAGAAGAAGGTGAAGGCATGAGCGATAAGTTTTACTCTGTTGTATTTGCTTTCATTCTAACAACGGTGTTTGTCCTGTGCCTCGCAGGTATCAATGCGCTGGCTTCCGGTACGATCGAAAGAAATGAGCGCCTCGAGTTTCAGAGATCGTTGATCTATGTATTCGAGCTTTCAGGTGGAGCCGATTTCCCGCCAGATGAGGAAGTTCAAGAGCTGTATTCGAGCAGAATCAAAGAAGTTGAGGGAGCGCAGACCGTTTATGTCGTCGAGAAGGACGGAACGAGAGAGTTTGCCTTTACTGTTCAAAGCGCCGGTCTCTGGGGGACTATTACGGCGCTTGTGGCGGTAGACGAGAGCGGGTCAAGAATAATGGGAATAGATTTCGTCAGCCACTCGGAAACTCCCGGTCTAGGCGGAAGAATAGATGAAGAGTTTTTTAAAGAGCAGTTCAGAGGAGAGTTGATCTCCTCCGACTCTTCGGCAAGAGTAGCTGTGGTTTCAGGTCAGGACACGGCTTCTAGAGATGACTCAAAGGTCGATGCAATTACAGGAGCGACGAGGACTTCGGAAGCTATTCAGGCCTTATTGAACAAGGCGGTTAACACGGTTTTTCCGGTGATTCTTGAGGTGGTGGATTAATATGGCTGAATCGAAGAAGACGATCTTCCTCGCGAATATCTGGAAGAACAACCCCGTAATTGTGCAGATACTCGGGATTTGCTCGGCCCTGGCGGTAACTAACAATCTCACAAACACACTAATAATGGGAATAGGTCTCATTTTTACCACGGCATTCTCTTCACTCACTATTTCGGCTCTCAGAAGGCATATTCCCAAGAATGTACGAATGATGATTCAGGTTCTAATAATCGCCTCTTACGTCATAATCCTGGATATTGTTCTGAAGGCCTATCTTCCTTCCATAAGTAAGGCTCTAGGTCCTTACGTCGGTTTGATTATCACTAACTGCATAATTATGGGCAGGGCTGAGGCATTTGCGCAATCACATGGGCCGGTTCTTTCATTCATTGACGGAATCTCCGCTGGAATAGGCTATTCGCTGATTCTTCTGGCAGTGGCCTTCATCAGGGAGCTGCTTGGATTCGGAACTTTGTTTGGATTGAGAGTTATGCCTGAAGGCTTCACTCCCTGGGTAATCATGATTATGGCGCCCAGTGCCTTCTTCATACTTGGCGCCATAATTTGGATCGCGCGCACACCTATCGTAAAGAAGAAGTGAGGGGGAGATTTAGATGGGAGTTCCGCTTAATCCTTTTGTCATAATGATCGCTGCGGCTCTTACGAGCAATATGGTTCTGAGTAACTTTCTCGGAATGTGCTCGTTCATCTCTGTATCGAGAGATATAAAGACGGCCAATGGCCTTGGGATGGCAGTAACCTTCGTTCTAACACTGACATCGGTCTTGAATTATATAGTCTACTACTATATTCTTATTCCGCTGAATCTCATCTATCTCCGATACATCGTATTCATCGTAGTAATTGCTGCATTTGTGCAGTTTCTGGAGATGGTGATTGACAGGTTTTCTCCAGCGCTCTATATCAATCTGGGAATCTTTTTGCCCCTGATAACCGTGAACTGTGCGATCCTTGGCGGCGTTTTGTTCATGATCATCAGAGAATACAACCTGATACAGTCGCTGTTCTTTGGGTTTGGATCCGGAGCAGGCTGGTGGCTGGCAATAGTCGCGCTATCTGCGATGAGAATGAGACTTAGAGAAAAGGATCTTCCCCCTCAGTTGGTGGGGCCCGGTATAACCATGATAATCATCGGCATTATGGCTCTCGCCTTTATGGGCTTTTCGGGCATGCTGCCCGTTCAGTAAGGTGGTGTTTGGCTTGGAAATAATCATCTCTGCTCTGGTCGTCGGAGGGATCTCCGCAGTACTGGCTGCCGTTCTTACAATCGCAGATGCCCTGGTTAACAACTATGGAGAAGTAAATATCACGGTAAATGAATCCAAGAGCTACAAGGTGAAGGGCGGATCGACTCTACTTTCCACTCTCGCGGGAGAGAAGATCTTCATCCCCTCGGCATGTGGAGGCAAGGGTAGTTGCGGACTGTGCAAGGTCAAGGTCCTGAGTGATATCGGACCTGTTCTTCCCACGGAACTGCCTTATCTCTCTCCCAAAGAAAAGAAGGACAATATTCGGCTCTCATGTCAGGTGAAAGTCAAGAGCGATGTGTCTATCGAGATTCCCGAAGAGCTCTTCAACATACGTGAGTACCTTTCAACCGTCTCATCCATAGAGAATGTCACTCATGATATCAAGGAAGTCTTCTTCGATCTTGAAGAAGAGATAAGGTTTAAAGCTGGTCAATATGTCCAACTGATTGTACCAGGTTACGGAGATATAAAGGGAGAGACAATGAGAGCCTATTCAATGTCATCTCAGCCCTCCGTGAGGAACGGATTCGAACTGCTGATAAGGCTGGTTCCTAATGGAATTGTAACAACTTACGTTCACAAGATGCTTAGAGTGGGAGACAAGATAAGAATCCTTGGACCGTTTGGAGAGTTCTTTCTCAGAGAGACCGATTCAGATATAATATTCATTGCCGGTGGCTCAGGGATGGCTCCAATCAAGTCGATTGTACTGGACATGATGGAGAAAGGCGTAGAAAGGAATGCGTATTATTTCTTT
This sequence comes from Mesotoga infera, assembly GCA_011045915.1. Classification (NCBI taxonomy): domain Bacteria; kingdom Thermotogati; phylum Thermotogota; class Thermotogae; order Kosmotogales; family Kosmotogaceae; genus Mesotoga; species Mesotoga infera. Next base: position 5,210 of record DSBT01000358.1, on the reverse strand, counting down.
GGAGCAAGGAGCAAGAAGGATCTCTTCTATCTTGAGAAAATGAAGGAGATTGAAAGCAAAATGCCTAACTTCCATTTCATACCGGCTTTGTCCGACCCCCTGCCAGAAGACGACTGGGAAGGCGAAGTAGGACTGATAACCGATGTGGTTGACAGTTACCTCGCCGAGCAGGGAGAAAAGCCTTCTAGAGAGGGTTATCTCTGTGGAAGCCCCGGGATGATAAATGCCTGTATAAGTGTACTTAAGAAGCACAGCATACTGGAAGAAAATATCTACTACGACAAATTCGGATAGTTTTGGAGGTGAGGTTATGAAACAGACTCCGGACTTCGATAGGATTCAGGAAAACATGAAAGCCGGCAGCATCACCGGTCCGGGTTTTCTTGGTGATGACGAAAGAAACCTGCTGGATATTATAAGCGAGGATGAGTCGAAGGTGAAGGAACTGGGCTTGACGAACGAATTGATCGCTGACAAGCTGGAAATGCTCATGAAGCAAGGGGAAAGAGGATTCGGTTCGCCCGTCAAAGTCGATGATCGTTTCGTTGTAATCGTCGAGGAAAGTCGCGGTTACATACCCTGTCCGTTTCGACACGGACATCTTTCAAAAAAAGTAAACGTCAACGTGAGAAATATTGCCATGAAGAAAGAGATAGACTATTCGCCGATTTCCATTCATCTAATTCGAGAGCACGGTTTCTATCAGGGAAAAGGTTCCACCTACAGGCTCGATCCGGAAATGGTCGCAAAGATGCTGGAGTTGATCTGAACAGATGTATATGACGGGTGTGATAGAAAATGCTCAGAAGATATAGTTCAAGAAACAGGGCGCTTTTTACGTTCTTCTTTGTAGTCGCGCTGATAGTATTTGCTTCGTATTACGCTTTTGGACACAAGATGAATGTGGTTGTTCCCAGCAACGAGATCGAACTTGATGATTTGACCTTCAACTACAGCGTTTTCTCCTTTCTAGGAGAGGCACCCTTTCCACCTGATCAGGGTCTCGCGAATGGAGTCTCTGTGGAGCAGGACGATGGTGAGGTGATCCGGGTATCTTACCCGCCCGAAGACGATTTAGTCAGGAGCTTACAGTTTGAACTGAACTCGAGAATCATAAATGTGTATGTCTGGAAGATGGGTTCGGTTGACTCCGCAAGAAAAACCTGGGAGACGATCTTCCTTGTAGAAGGTTCGGTACTGACGAGAGACATGGGCAGGATAAAGAAGACCGATTACTGCTATGCAAAAGTGGTTAGATTCGGCGGCAAAGACCAGGCGCTAATCTGGCAGAAAGGAAATTGGGTTGTGCTGGCTAAGAGTCCCGGGTTCACCATGGAAAGTGAAGAGGAAAGACAAATCCTAACTGAGCTATTCGACCCTAATATAAGAAACTGATCTCTTCTTCCGAATAGACTTCAATAGCGTTCTTCATGAGAAGCTCTGCGGTTATTCCCATTCCATCGATCATGACCCCGCTGAAAGTACCGTCGTAGATGCCTTTGCATCCGCAAGAAGGACTCCTCGACCTGAGGAGCGCGATACTGGCGCCAGAAAGTTTCGCTATTTTCAACACCTCTTCTGCTCCTCGCGTGTAGTTAAGAGTAACGTCCTTCCCGAACTGATCGATTACTATTCTTGTTGCCCGCCAGTCGTTAGAAGTAGTTATTTCTGCCCTGGGACGCGGTGTCGGAAGTCCTCCGAGCTGTTCTGGACAGACTGGCAAAAAAATAAACCTGTCCACCAACTCAAGAAGCTCCAAAGACAGGTTGTTATTTCCGCGATATGTACAGTTGACACCGATGAGGCAGGCGCTAACCAGGATCTTTGTCATTTACCACCGGCAGCGGTGCCGTCATCCTCTCTTCTAATGACGTACATGAGGTCACGTGTTGGAAGCATTGAAAGTGGATTCATCGTGTTGGTCTTCGGATCTCTAACTTCGAAATGTACGTGAGGACCAGTCGAGACCCCTGTGCTTCCGACCCGGCCGATCAACGAACCGGTATCCACTCTTTGGCCTACATAAACACTGATCCTGCTCATGTGACCATAGCGGGTTACGTAACCGTTGTCGTGCTGTATTTCAACCATATTTCCATAACCGCCGTTCACTCCGGCAAAGACGACTGTTCCCCTCGAACCTGCGAAGATCGGCGTTCCTTCTGGAGCCGCAATGTCGAGCCCCGAATGGAATGAGGGCTGCCCGCTTACAGGATGAGTCCTCCAACCGTAATCTGAAGATATAACTCCATAAATGGGCCACCTGAAAGGGGAGCTCTGAGGTACATATTGACACAGGTTTATTAGAGACATGGGAATGAAGACTCTCTGCCCGGGGTTGATGATCGAATTGGGACTAAGGTTGTTAGCTGCTATCAATTCCTCAACAGGAGTGAAGAAAAGCTTTGCAATGTAATCGAAGGTATCGCCGGACTGAACATCGTAGATCAGACCATCGGGCTGAGGTATACGAAGCGTATCCCCTGCCTTTATGCTGTTAGGATCCTTCAGATTGTTGAAATCGATAATCGTCGAAATACAAACATCCAAATCCCTGGAAATAGTGTGAATCGAGTCTCCCGATCTGACCACATACGTAACGAGGAAATACGCAAAACTGCGAGTCATCAAAAGCAAAGACATAACTAAGAATAACAGAATGACCCGACGGTTCATTCCCTGCCACCTCCAAAAAGCCCCAAGAAGAAGAAGATTACCAAAATCATTATACCAAAAAGCAGTCCAACGGCAAAATGCAAACCAAAAATTGATTGTAAAATAATGGATAATCCAATGAGTATAGATATTGCGGTCCCCATAAGTACCACTGAGGCTGCTGTATCCTTCAGCACACGAACCCTTTCATCATAGTAAGGACGCAGAATGTCGGCAATCTTCTCCACCAAAGTGTTAATTCCTTCGAGAAGTAATACCATAAACGTACAGAAAAGAAGCCAATAATAATCATTCTTATCTAGTCTGAGCAGAGCGCCCAGAGTTAGAATTACTGCTCCGAACACGAGCTGAATTCTGAAGTTCCGCTCCTTCAAGAGGTGTTTTATTCCATTTGTGGCGTTGCCAAGACTTCTGACAAACTTCCTCATTCAAATCCCCGGCCGACAGAATCGATTCTTTCTCTTCTAATATTGTAAGACTTCTCAATTAGTGAGTAACCGAAATCAATCGCCTGGGAGTTCATCTCAACGTACTTCGCCTTAATATGTTTGACCATTGCTTCCTTAAGTGACTGGGTAGTGACAAAATTGCCTGCTCTGGCAATTAGTCCCAATCCCACCATATTGGCTGGAAGCGTGCTTGAAAACTTATTCTCTGTGAGTTCCGTTACCGGCTTGGAAATAATCTTTCTCGTCATTCTTATTCCTTCTTTCGGAATAGATTTCACAAGGGTAGAGTCTATTATTAGGACACCGTTCATATGAATAAGCGGAACGTGAGCATTGACCGCAGTCTGATGCATGGAGTAGATCAGTTCAAAGGAATGGGCTTTTGGGTAGTCTATTGGCTCGCTGTTGAAAAGGACATCACAATAAGAGACCCCGCCTCTTACCTGCGCTCCGAATGATTGCGTCTGAACAACCCAGCTTCCCTGTATGAGGAGGGCTTCGGCGAGAATTATGCCCATCAAGACATTACCCTGACCACCGATGCCGGAAATCCTTACTGAATGAGGCTCTGAAAACGCGTGTTTCATTATTCGTCACCCCTCTCAGCAGCGGCCAACCGTTCGCTCATGATTCTGTACCTATCGCTGTAAGTTTCAGCATCTGTATTTACAAACTCGCCAGCAACTATCTTGTCCGATAATTCCTCGGGAGACATCGTTTTTGCTTTCTTGATCTGCACAGTGTTCTTCTTGAAATGTGTAAGCAGATCTTCCGGTCTGGACATTGAGTTGTATCTTCCGTAGTATGTGTGACAGTTGGTCATTATCTCCACCACTCCCATACCTTTGTGATTCAAGGCCTTCTGAATGAACTGAACCATCTGGGCATAATGAAATACCGTCGTCCTTGCTACATAAGTTGCGCCGGAAGAGACTGCGAGATTCACTATGTCAAACGAGTTCTCAACATTTCCGTATGGAGAAGTCGAAGCTATCTTTTCATGAGGTGTTGTCGGCGAATACTGTCCGCCGGTCATTCCATAAATATTGTTGTTGAAAACTATCACGGTAAGATCCATGTTTCTCCTGCAAGCATGGATGAAGTGATTTCCTCCAATTGCCATCATGTCTCCGTCTCCCCCCATAACCACAACGTTGAATTCCGGCCGTGCCAGTTTGACGCCGGTAGCGAACGCTATGGCCCTTCCATGAAGGGTGTGCATGGTGTTGAAGTTAAGGTATCCTGTAACTCTGGAAGAGCATCCAATGCCGGATATTACGGCGACTCTGTCGGGATCAAGGGCGTCCTTGTCGACCGCGTCAATGAAGGCCTTCATAATAACACCGTTCCCGCAGCCGGGACACCAAACATGAGGCATCCTGTCTTGTCTAAGATACTTAGTTAGCCTTGCAATAGCCATGATTTCCTCCCATTCACTCTGTAAAATGCGTCATGACGACACCTGTCTTATCGAACATGAACTCAGTAAGTGGATCGGGATAGCCTTCAGAGAAGACGACCCGCTTTATGCCAGCATTTATTATCAGTCTGGCGCAGATGGAACAGGGACGGTGCGTTACATAGATTGTCGACCCGTTTGTCGAAATTCCAAACTTCGCAGCTTGAGATAGGGCATTCTGCTCTGCGTGAGCAGCGTAGCAGATCTCCTGGTTCTGACCCGAAGGAATTTTAAGAGCATCTCTGATACACTCTGTCTCATCGCAATGAGGAAATCCAGAAGGCGGCTGATTATAGCCCGTAGCAAGAATTCGATTTTCTCTTACGATCAAGGCTCCGACCTTTCTGTGATGACAACTCGACCTCTCCCTCACCTGGTAGGCAAGTTTCATGAAGTACGAATCCCAGCTCTTTGTATGGTTAGCGGATTCATGAATCGAAAAATGACCAAGGAAATCGGAAAGTTCTTCCACAGACATCATCTCAGTCCTTCCAGAAGCTCAATGTGTTTTTCCTCTTCAGCGAGGATCTTTCCGAGGGCATCGGCAGTCTCGGCCTTCACGTAGTGCACTAGACTCATATAGAAAGCTATGCTCTTCTTCTCAACTTCTATTGCCATGGCAATAG
>DSBT01000357.1 GCA_011045915.1 Mesotoga infera | reverse complement strand
TCACTTGATTCAATTAGAAGGAAGGCATCTTACGAGGTACCCGATGCGAGTTCAGCAAAAAAAGCCCCCGCACGTCGCGGGGGCCCTCTGGGGGTTAACTGTGGCTTATAGTACTAGAAGCTAGGAAGAGAATCTCTTCTTCCCCAGACCGAAGACTACTGAGCAGCATTTAATCACCAACTCTGAATACCAAGAAGCTTAAACCGCTGATCTTCTCCCGATGATGAACCGGATCCTGAAAGACCGGAACTTCCAGCTGCAATAAGAGCAAGGGAATTAAGAAGCTCGATTGTTTCATCTTTGTTTTCAATATAGTAAGTTGGATTCTCAAACGCCCAAGCAGTTAGAGACCCTAGAAGAAACAACTGAGAAAACTGCCCCTGACCAGGATTTGTGATATTTGGTACGCTTGATAAGTCACCAAGAAGAAAGTTGCCGCCCGAACCATCATCTCTCTTAAGAGCATAAAAGTCACCCATTAGATTCTTATCGCCGTGAGTAGCAGAACTATAACCAAGGGAAATATCCCCGTATGAAGCAACTCGTAGATAAGAGTAGTTTTCTTCAGCAAGTAGTCTTTGGTATTCTTTGATACTTGTTTCTGCATTAACTGCAGTTTTATTTGCAACTAAAGACCTTCCTTGCCCATTATTGACTGCTTTAACAAGGTCTTCCACGTCATACACAAATTGAGTATCAATTGTTACGTCACCTTTTACCTGTATATCATACTTGCCACTTACTATACTTATCTTGTGTGGCTTATTAGAGAAAAAGGTCGTGGTACCATCGATCATTATGTGTACAGTTGTTTCACTTGCAATAGAAGTTGGAACTAAGAAAGATTTCTCCGAACCATATATTATTAGTCCTTCGGATGTAAATTCTGCTCTAAATTGATCAGAACCGCTCACTTCAATAGTAAGTTCGTCCGAGTAACTTTCCAGTTGACAGATGGCTTCACTACAGTTCACACTGATTGGTGAGGGGTCATGTGCATAGCTAACAGCGGCAGTGTTCATATCCAGCGTAACTGTTGCTTCTGGAGTTTCAGGAAAACTCTCCTTATATTCATCTATCCATTGCTTATAGAGAGTAGCGGCGTCATCTTCGATCTCAGAAAAATAGTTGCGTAGGAAGTTGGCTAGGGCTTCCTCATCAGTAATCTGATTACCATCAGAGTCATATACAACAATCCCCGCCGCATTCAAAATACCCGCAATAATATCTTTAAGAGAAGAACTTCCTGAATTATTCAAAGATAGAATTCCCGCTACTATGGCATCTCCAAAAACAATATCTCCAACGATTTTCTTTGATTTTCCATTCCCAATACTTCTTAGCGATGATAATACTCGATCTAATGAAACAGTCCTTAGCGCAGGTAATCCACCCTGGGGCGACGCGTCTGTCATAACCAGACCCATTGAATAACGCTTTGTCCCATCAAGTTCAGCCGAACAAATAACGACGTATTTCTCTGCTCCACCTGCAACCGGAAATACGTGCGATGATATATTGTATCTTCCTTCACCAAGCCCTTTGCTATTGCTGAATGAATTGACCTGATCTGTCAAACTAAAACCCTCAGTGTCTTCTCCAATAAAACTAAGAAAATCTGCCCAGTATTTGCTTTCAAGGCCTGATCGAGAATCAAGCATGCTAATGAATTCGACTGCTTCAGACCACGTTACCTTATCATCTTCAGTGTAGCTGGAGAGATTATCTACGAAGTAACAAGATGCTACTTCTACAACATTGTTTGCAATATTCTGCACATTAGCTATTCTTCTATAGGAATTCACCACATCTGTTGTTCTTGAAAGCTGTAAACCGCTCGCAAGAAGAACCACCGTTCCAAAAGCAACAAGAATGAGTGTCATGACCAAAGCGAACCCACTTTTTCTACTGTGATGAGATAGTAACATATACTTTCTCCTCCTTTGAGTTCCTGTCTATGTCAGAAATCATGGCCTCTACTGTGAAAAGAATCCAGTCATTTCCGTTATACATGACCGAGCTCTGTTCCAATGGTGAGATTTCGATTCGCAGATCTCCAAACCCTGCTGTAGCCAAAAAACCCATTCCTTCATTAGGTCCATTAAGGGCGTTCTCAATCAAGACTAACCTTTCGTTGACCCTTTCCAAAATGACATCTGAATCATCTCCAACAGCTCTCAAAACCGAGTCTTGCCTAATGAAATGACGAACAAAACTCGTCGCAGCTTGTATTGCTGAAACATGAGTTATTCCTTGCGACATAGAATTGTATCGGACTATCAGAAAAATCCCGCCCGCAACGAATAATCCAAGAATCGCTAGAGCAATAACCACTTCAAGCAACGAGAAACCATCTCTAGTTCTAATAAAACCTCACCGCTCCTCGCGCACTTCGCGTTAGAATTGGGGCATTGCTGACTAGATCAAAATAGGTGAACGTAGCACTATATGTCAAATATGAAGTTAGTGGAACAGGATCAAACTCAAACTCCACAACATTCTCCGCAATCACAGATGAAACTAACCTCCCAGATTTGTTATAATACTGATGAACCACCTTTCTTAGACTTGAATCATAGGTAACTGTAGATACAGCAGAAATCACATCGACACTAGAATCAGGCACACCTGAATACAGAGTTATCTCTTGAACTTTTTCCTCAGGTACATCTTCCGAGTATGTGAAGGATCCTAATGCTGTGAACTGCCGAGAAATTATATAGTTGAGTGAAGAATGCAACTTTGAAATCTGTTCATCAAGAGACATCGATGCCTCTGTCGCTTTCGTAATTCTTAATGACTGAGTGGTTATTAGAACAACTATAAGAAGGACCACAGTCGATACGGACAGAGCGACCAATAGCTCTGTGAGCGTCATACCTTTTCTTCTAAGCTGTTCAGTGTTCTTCAATTCCCAACCTCCGTATTTAAACTGCAATAGAATCCTCGTTGTAGATGCAAAATCACCTTAGCAAAATCACTAATCTACATCTAGACAACAAAAAGGCAGGATTTAACTACTGGGGAGCAAGACTATCTTTCTGAATGGTTCGAATTGTCAACAAGAGTAAAGTTGCAACCACAGAACGTCTTTTCCTGAAACAATTTTATCACATTGCTTTGAACAATAGCTCCAAAAAAGAGTTCGTGTGTCAAGCCGATCTTGTTCTCGGATCGATGTGGCAACTAATTCTAACGTCTTCTAGCACTGATGTTCCACAAGTCATGAAGCAACAGTATGCCACCCACAGCTATTTCGGATAGTATGTCTTTTCTCACTTACCGAAACACATATCCGCTTTGAAATAAGCATCCCCGATTCTCCTGG
>DSBT01000356.1 GCA_011045915.1 Mesotoga infera | reverse complement strand
CTTCAGTACGGATTTGTGTATCCGGAGAGCAGCTTTTCAGCTCACTATCTTCTTCTTCCAATAGCAATGGCCCTGGTAGGAGGAATCTATTCGACGATCGGACCGGTCCTTGGCGCAGTTATTCTTGGTCTTTCCTCAGAGTATTTGAAGCTAATTATGCCCTACGGTCATTTGATAATCTATGGAGTGATTATCGTTGTTGTCGTACTTTTCATGCCTAACGGTGTGTATGGTGCTTTAAAAGATCTCTTTGGAATAAGAAAACGCCGTCTGGAGGAACGATAAGATGAGTATACTCAAAGTTGAAGGAGTGACAAAACGCTTCGGTGGACTTGTCGCAGTTAACAACGTAACGATGGAGGTCCAGAAGGGCGAAATACTTGGCCTGATAGGGCCAAATGGAGCAGGAAAGACAACTCTGACAAACCTAATATCCGGTGTTCACACTGTTAGCGAGGGGAAGATAGTGTTTGATGGAACAGATATTACTCTTCTTCCCGCTCACAAGAGATGCAATCTTGGCATTGCAAGAACCTTTCAAATTGCAAGACCACTGAAGAACCTCACTGTGATTGAAAATGTTATGATAGGCGGTCTCTTTGGAAAGGGCGAAAAGCTAAACGAGAGTAGAAAAAGTGCATTGAAGCTTTGCGAAACAATCGGTTTGTCCAAGCCAGGGGAAACCCTTGATAAGATAACTGTGCTTGAGATAAAGAAAATAGAAATTGCAAGAGCGATGGCCACGAATCCGAAAATCCTCTTCCTTGATGAAGTGATGTCTGGATTGAACATGGATGAGACTAGAGAGATGATAGATACTGTCAGGAAGATTAGGAATACTGGTGTGACGATTTGCATTATCGAGCACGTGATGAGCGTAATAAGGGAGATCACAGAGCGAGTTGTCGTTCTGGATAGAGGCGAAATACTGGCAGAGGGTCCGTACAGTGAAGTCTCGCAGCAACACAACGTTATCACAGCTTACCTGGGGGAGGATGCCTGATGCTTGAAGTCAAAAATCTATACGTTTCTTACGGAAGAATTCAAGTTATTTCGGACTTTTCTTTCTCAGTCGAAAAGGAGGCAGTTGGCCTTTTTGGTCCCAACGGAGCGGGAAAGACAACTTTGATAAATTCCATAATCGGTCTTGTGAAACCGAAAGAAGGAGAAATCCTCTTTGAAGGCGAGTCCCTTCTTCCCTATGAAACTCACACGATTGTGAGGAAGGGGATCTCGGTAGTTCCGCAAGACGGTGAGTTGTTCCCAATAATGACGGTTCTTGAAAACCTGAAAATCGGAGCCGCGTATATCAAGGAGGCAAGAGACAGAGTCGACGAGAGGTTGGAGTTTGTCTTCAAAATATTCCCGATCCTGAAGGAACGCGCTTATCAGTTAGCTGGAACGATGAGCGGAGGACAACAAAGAATGTTGGCTGTCGGCCGATCGCTAATGGCAATTCCAAGGCTGCTTATTCTTGACGAACCTTCTGTGGGACTTCAGCCTTCTTTAGTTTCCGAGCTCTTCGAGAAGCTTTCCGTAATAAAGTCCGAAGGAGTATCTATGATCCTTTCGGAACAGAATGTTCGACAGGGTTTGAAGGTCATAGACAGGGGTTACGTTATTGAGAACGGTACCCTTGCGATTGAAAGCAACGCCGATGATCTGATGCACAACGAACATGTCAAACGTTCTTATCTCGGCTTGTGATACAAGAGTAGTTTGGGGATGAACGGAGATGCAAAAGAGGCGGTTTGTGGCAATCATTGTAGTTCTCTCGTTTTCAGTTTGCGCTTTTTTGGCAGAAAATGTTTTTGCAGACGGTATTGAAGATAATGCTTCATTCGTATTCATGGATGTTAATATCAAGGATGACGAAAGAGAAACTTCAATGCAAGATAGGAGGGAGTTAGAAATGAAGAGAATGATTGCTGAAAACTATGCGAGGATAGTGGACAAGAAGATCTTCTATCTTGAGACTGTAGGTTCTGAAGGAATTCCAGTCGTCTTCGTTCATGGGAATTTTGCTTCAAGTACCTGGTTCGAGCCTTCTCTAGAAATCTTGCCTCAGAGGTTTAAAGGTTATGCAATTGATCTGCCGAGTTTTGGCAGATCCGACAGACTGGAAGAAATCAGCATTGATAATTATGCGAACTATGTGATTGATTTCATACTTGAAATGGAAGCGGACGGAGTTGTTCTCGTTGGACACTCTTTGGGAGGTGCAGTTGCTCAAAGCGTCGTCACAAAGAGACCCGATCTGATCGATAGGGTAGTCTTGGTAGACCCGGCTCCGCCAGACGGATTGATCACTCCGGAAGAAGTTTATCCTTACCTGGAGATGTACAAAGGAAACAGAGAGCTTCTCAAAAAGGCGCTCATGGGTGTGATGCCTACGCGTAAAGAAGATGATTTTCTTGAACGCCTTGTAGATGATGCTCTTCTTATGGATGAAAGATGTTTTGTTGAAAATGCCAGGGCGCTAGAAAAATATGATTTCAGTGACGAGCTGGAAAAGACGGAAGTACCTCACCTCGTGATAGTTGGAAAACTTGATCAGATAATCTCCGAGGAGATGGCAAGGAGATTTGAAAAACTCGTCAAGAACATCGAAGTGAGGGTCCTCCAGGAATGTGGTCATAGTGTAATAGTAGAGAATACAGAGCTTTTTATGGAGATGTTCATTGATTTCACCGACTGATGACTCCTAGATTCTGCGGGGCCTTTGGGCCCCGCTTGCTTCAGCAAAAAGAGATTTCTTCTTCTACCTTTATCTAGGGCTTCTTCCAGCAATTTGTCCAGCGATTCATTAACCAGTCTTCTTATCTTTTCGGACTTGACTGCATACTTAACATGTTTACCATCGTAAACACTCTCCAGCAATCTTCCCTTCTTTAGCTTTTCTAGATGATTGCTGAGGTTCCCTGCAGAAATCTTCAGTTTCTTAGCAAGAGAAACCGGGCGGTTGGGCTCCCTGGTAAGTTCTCTAAGGATCGCAAGCCTTTCTCTATCTGCCAGAGCATCAAAAACATCGATACACTCCAGTCGCTCATCCTTCTTTCTAAAGGGAATCTCCACCCTGTCGTATCCAAGGATGAAAAGATATCTGTCTTTATTGATCATCAGGCTTGCCTGGTCGAGACCAAGAAAGGGAGAGACACTTAGTTCCAGAGTAGTGACTGTTTCAAGAACATCAAAAAGACTCACAACATTCAGACTTTCAAGATATGATGTCCCATCCTCTTGAACATGTCTTTCGAGCAATCTCAGATACTTCTGGTTAGATTTCCTCACATCATTCCTGATCTTATTGAAAACATTTTCCAGGAACCATTCAAACAGATACAAGAGATCCTCTTTTGTCTGAGACGGGTTTTCAAGCAGTTCAAGGAGATTTGCTTTCTGAACGGATGAGAAGATTGTGCTCCTAGTTATGAAGAGCAACATTTCTTTCTCGTCCAGGGTGAGTTTCTCTATCAGCTCTTCAAACTGAGAATCCTCTCTTTCCTTTATGTCCGAACCGAATCCAGTCCTAAGGAAACGCCCGAGTATGCTCTTCTCAGAAGCTTGCTTCAGGGCATCGATGAACTCTTCGGGGCTCTCAATATTTCGTTCCTGGATCAGAGCAAATGTGCCTGCTCCAAAATATGTTTCACAATCAAAGAAACGCTGGAGAAGTTCCTCAATGTCCGAGGGAAGAGATCTCTTCGTCTCATTTACCCAATCGATAATCTCATCATCAGGTTTGAATTGCTCAACAAAATCCTGGTCCTTATACGCTCCTATTATCATATCGTTGCAGTTGACCCTCATAATACTAAGTAGAAAATCGTAGGACGGCCAATCGATGTACTTTATCTTCCCTAGCAGCATGAATAAGACCTCCCTCTGTCGTTCTCACTTAAGATTATACTAGACAAGTCACTGCATAGTATTTGAAGGAAGACAGTTATTCCTGCGGCATGGCATTCATGGATCCTTCTCAACTAATCTGACGACCCTTGGCCGATCATCCAAGTAAATTATTGAGGCAGTTAGCGATAGAGAAGTAAGCACTGGAACGAGAATGCTCATCCGATTGTTTCTCATCATTTGTTCTTGATAAAACATGGTCTTTTTCTGTGTCTTCATTCTTTACCTCTGTTAGAATTGTCATGCAATAAGGTTGAATTGTTCTCAGGCAGCTAAATAAGAACTATCAGAGGATACCAACAGTGAAAAACTCTTTCATTTTTTTGCGGCAATAAATAAATTAGGAAGAGACAAGTTAAGAGTGATATTCCTTAACAACCGCCTGTAAATGCTTCTGTTGAGATTTATTCTAAACCGAAATTGGTAGTAAGCTATACTAGAAAGGGGGATTTCAGCTTGGTCGGTAAGAAGCTGGATTCAGAAAACATTGGAAGATCTAATAGAAAGCTGATTCTTCAGTTATTGAGGAAGAGTCCTGTGACGACGAGAAGGGATCTTGCGATCGCATCTGGTCTAAATCCCAGCACTGTGACAAAGATAATCAAAGACTTCCTTTCTACGGGTCTTTGCGAAGAGATCAAGGCCGAAGATACTGGCCGTATAGGAAGGAAAGCGATTGTTCTTCGATTGAACAGGAAGGCCTTCATGTCAGTGGTAATAGATATTGGAGTCGAAGAAACTGTAGTAGGCAAGGGCTTCTTCGACGGTTCAGTGTCTGTCGTCAATAAGTTCAGTACCCCTCACGACTACGATGAATTCATGAAAGTGCTTTCTGCAGAGACATACATGATTTCAAGAAATATTCCCAAGTCAAGGTTTCTCGGCTATTCAGTTTCCGTTCCAGGAATTGTCGACGTTGAGAATTCGAGGATCGTTTACGTACCTCATCTCGGCTGGAAGGATCTTGTTCTGCGAGAAAGGCTTTCCAGACGTTATCCCGTTTTTCTTGACAATGAAGCTAACCTTTCGCTTATTGCAGAGAAATGGAACAACCCTTCTCTGGTTTCTGTGGGAGATGTTGCGTTCGTCTATGTCTCTGAAGGAATCGGCTGCGGGATAATGTTCGATGGGCAGATTTACAGAGGACGTGATTACTCTGCCGGCGAATTGGGACACATGACTGTCCAGATTGACGGAAAGAAATGTTATTGCGGGAATTTAGGTTGCTGGGAAACAGTAGCCTCCACTGAAGCGATCGTGGCCAGAGCAAATGAAATGGGATTCTCGCTTGTAGGGGATAG
>DSBT01000355.1 GCA_011045915.1 Mesotoga infera | reverse complement strand
TTGCCATGAAAGGGGCTACCGAAACCGTGCTCGCCAGATGCAAGTCGGCAATGAACGATGACGGCAGCATAGGCGAGTTACAAGATAAGTCAATAGAAGGCCAGGCACTCTCGTTAGCAGAAGAGGGTTACAGAGTACTTGCCTTTGCCTTCGGAGAGGTCGATGGAGAAGCTACTGAGATCGAGAAGATAGATAACCTCGCGTTTGCAGGACTTGTTGGATTCATAGACCCACTGAGATCTGAAGTCAAGGATGCAGTGAGAGAAAGTATCGACGCAGGTGTCAAAGTCATAATGATTACTGGAGATCATCCATCTACTGCGGCAGCGATCGCGAGAGAATTGGAGATAATCGAAGAAGGAGAAAAGATTGTGACCGGTAAAGAACTCGAAAACACAGGCGATTATGAAGGGGAGGAGTTCACAAAACTTTGTCTCTCTTCTACTGTCTTTGCAAGAGTCTCTCCCGTCCAGAAGCTTCATATTGTCGAGGCGCTTAAGAGAGAGAAACACTTCGTAGCCGTTACGGGCGACGGTGTGAATGACGCTCCTGCACTGCAGAGGGCAAACATTGGTGTGGCAATGGGATCAGGCACCGACGTTGCCAAAGATGCGGGTTCGATAATCATCACAGATGACAACTTTGCTTCAATAGTATCGGGAATAGAGGAAGGTAGATTTGCATTCGCAAATGTGCGCAAAGTGATCTACCTGCTAATTTCCACGGGCGCTGCCGAGCTCCTGTTATTTGTTCTTGCGGTACTGTTCAACGTCCCTCTACCATTACTTGCCGTCCAGATTCTTTGGCTGAATCTTGTCACCAACGGAATTCAAGATGTTGCCCTGGCCTTCGAAAAAGGAGAACCCGGAGTGATGAAGAGACCTCCAAGAAAAACCGAGCAGGGGATTTTCGATCGATTGATGATTGGAGAGACACTCTTTTCCGGCATCTCAATGGGTCTAATCGCTTTTGTTGCCTGGATGCTGCTTCTGGCAGCAGAGATGGAAGACGTCTATGCAAGAAACCAGCTTCTTCTTCTCTTTGTCCTGATGCAGAACGTTCACGTTTTCAATTGCAGATCGGAAAGTGAGTCGGCTTTCAAGGTTCCTGTTTGGAGAAACTACATACTCGTCTTCGGAGTTGTCGCAGCACATGGACTTCATTTGATTGCAATGAACACATCCCTATTCCAGAATCTGCTTGGCGTTTCTCCTGTTTCATTTTCGCAGTGGCTGATCTTGCTCGCATGTGCGGCACCCTTGTTGATTGTGATGGAACTTTTCAAGCTGTTTCAGAGAAGGAATGCGTAATTGAACGCAAACGTCGACGGCCTAGACTCAGAGATCTGAGTTTTTCATGATGAACCCCAAAAGCAGGCTGTTAAGAACATCCGGCTTCTCAAATATCGTCACATGGCCACTATCAGGAATTACTGCATACTCGGATTTCTGGATTCTATCGGCTATGATTTTTGAGAATTTTCTGGGCTTCAAAATGTCTTCTTCCCCGCAGATAACAAGTGCTGGACAGCTGATTCTTTCAAGCAGGTCAGTCATGTAAACGTCCCCTAGAAAAGTCTCATATAAGGCAATCTGGCCTTCGAAGTAATCGGAACTGACTTTTTCAAGGGCCACCGCTCTCTCTTCAAGCATCTTCAAGTTGTTTCTAATGAAGGAATCACCATAGATTGTCGGCACCATGCTCCAGAAGAACTTCTTTGGATCTCCGCCTTTGGCTGCATCCTTCCAACCCTTAACAAAAAGCTTGAGAACTTCGTCGAGCTCGCTTACCGAATCGATTATCGAAATAGATTTCACGATGTCCGGAAAATCTGCTGCAAATCTTAGGGATACTTCTCCGCCGTACGAAGTGCCTATCAAATGCACTTTCTTAATTCCCAGTTCCTTCATGAGAAGTCTAGCTTCTTCCGCGTGTTCTTTGAATGTGTAGGGACCTTCGGGCTTTTCCGAGAGAAGCTGGCCCTTGAAATCGTGAAGGAGAATCCTGTAACCGAATCTCTCAAACACATGTGCCTGAAGCGACCAGCTGTTTACTGAAGCCATGACTCCATTGAAAAAGGCGACAGTCTCTTTTCCCTCTTCATTGCCTCTAATCTCGTAGTAAAGTCGAGTTCCATTAATTGTCTTATAAGCCATTTTGTCCTCCCTTTATTGCCTAGTTCCTTAATAGCATGTTTTGAGCTGAGGGATTACGATATTGCTCTTAAAGAGCGCGCATCAACATATTAACGGATTGCTTCGCTGAAGAAATTCCTGAAGCCATTGCGACAGGTATAAGCACTGTCCCTTTCTTCGTCGGTAAGGTCAACAAAGTACTTACCCGACATAATATCAAGAGAGAGTGAATTCAAAGGGAAACCTTCAACTCTTATCGAATGCGGTTTACTCACAAGATAAAACGTCTCTTCTATCGTGTCATCCATCAGCCAGCGTTTCTGATCGTCGCTCAAGATAAGAAAGATGGCGTTTCTATAATGAGCCACTGCCCGCCCTCCGAGTTCAGCTGAGAGTTCTCTGTAGTGGTTGATCATCTCCTCGTCATTCATAACCTTGTCACCCAGCCTTCTGATCTTAACTCCAGGCTGAAGTTCAGAATCAAGTCCTTCAATGAAGAGCCCGGAATCACAAGCGAATACTGGTCTGCCGGTGAAACGATAGTAAGTCTCCGCCTTTTCTCTAGCATTGTCGAGCGGACTTGATCCGGTCTCTTCGACGACCGGTAGATGCTCCAATGAACATAAATCTCCTAATTGCAGATCCAATCCGGAAAGCATCTTCCTCATGCTCATCGCTTTAGCCGGGTTTCTTGTTCCGTAGATGAGTTCCATGCTTACAACCCTCCGAACC
>DSBT01000354.1 GCA_011045915.1 Mesotoga infera | reverse complement strand
TTTCCGGTCTGTAATTTTTCACTCTAGATTGTAGAACCAGGTCTGTGTTCATCCCGGCTATGTTCAGCGGATCGAACTGCAGACAACCGACTTTTCTGACAAACTGAAGTATTTCATCACTACCCTGAATCCTTTTTGGAGGTAACAAATTCTGGTAGGAGAGCAAAATCCTCTTTGCGTGGTCCTTCGAGATCTTCATACTCAACTTCCTTTCGCTGTCGACTATTCTCTCTGAATGGTATCATGTTTCTTCTTGACCATCACCGTACATTAGGCGAAGCGCCTCTTTCGAAGAGACAATATTGCGAATATTGACGATTCACGAGCCACCTTTCTCCGTATCTGGACGAGTTTCCATTTCCTACGTGAAGCCGGGACAAAACGCCATTTAGTTGCTCGTCTATTTCGCAAATAGAAGCCCCGGGAAGTTTCCCCGGGCTGAATCGACTAAATAATTTCAATGGATCACGCTTTCAAGAATCATCTCAACAGAGTCGTCTTCATCTCAAATGATTCAAGTATCGCTATTGTCACTTCCAGTTTCTCATTTCCAAACTCACTTTCCACGTAAGGACACTGCATGGTGATTTCGAGAGACTGAATATCCGCTGGCCTTTCTTCCGGTATGTAATTGGCCGAGTTCTGGACAATGAATCTTGAAGAGTCCTGGTTTCCGAATAAGTAGTCGATGAATTCCCTTCGTTCTTGCTCGTGATGCCAAAGCTATAAGTCGCAATTTGGACCGCGGATGTGTCGATGGGAATCCAATATATGGGTAGATAAGACTCGGCCCAGAAATAAGTTCCGAGTTCTCCAGCAAAAATCTGAAAACCTCCCGTGTACTTGCCGGTATCCCGATAGATCTGCAGAGGGCGGAGAAGAAAATCGACTGGGTTCCGCAATCTCTGAACCAATGCTCGAAGGAATAGACGCTTTCTGGAACGTCTGACGCATCGATTGAAGCGTGAGCCATGTAGCTGTAAGAGATATTCTCCCCCCCAACGCAGTAATATATCTTTCTGGTCTGGAGGAAGGGGGTTGTCTCATCTTAAACAATGCTTCTGGCCAGTTGCTCGAACCTTTCATAGAAGTAGATGTCGCCTTCAGACTTTGTGAATTCCCTGTACAGGGAGCTTTCGGTGTCATAGTTTCCAACCTCTTCAGGATCGACATTGAACTGTTGTTGGTAGTGTCTGAAAGTGAATTTCACCGCAATGTCTAGATCATCTCACAGATCCGAAAGATCGAATTTGAAAAGAATATAGGCTGTGTTGCCATCTGTTCTCGGTAGTCCAACCATTGCTTCTTTCGGAATGACTTCGAGAACGAAGATTTTCTTTTGAGTTGCATTCTGTAGTGAAATCGGCAGCCAGATTCTCAGAGAGCCCGCTTCCGCAACAAGGACCTTTCAATTTGCAAAGTATATTCAACAAGGTACTCTTTAGGATTGAAATATGGGCTGAAGCTGGATCTAAAATTGGCAAAAGGTGTTTGCCGAAGCGCATATTCGCTGAGAAGGTTCTTGACCAGCAAAGTGTTGGTGGCCGACCAGCTCGGTTCTCTCTTAACCAGTTCTGGATAGCGGGTGTAAAGGTTGTGCTCAAAGCTTGCAAAATACATCTCGACACCTTCAACAACATGCCTTTGAATATCTCTATCCACAATGAATCGCCTAATCTCTTCATCGCTCTTGAGATCTGGATAGTGCCTCAAGATGATCTCTTTGGCCTCTTCGAAAGTCAGCGCGAACTCGATCGTGAGTTTCAGATCATTATGACTCTGGAAATACTCCTTCGATCTCTTAGGAGCGTTGCCTAGAACCGGCGCGGATAGAAGCAAGATCAAAAAACACAAGTTTTGCTTTCACACCTGTACCCCCTATTTTGTCTAAAGAGAATACATGGCACCAGTCAACAACTACTGAACATTCATAATTCAAACAAGTAGTATGTTCTTATGACCGATTGTCGACACCTATGACGTGAGCAACAAAGGCAAGAAGACTCGACGGCAGCTCTCAGACCAGATTACTGGACGGGATGAAGGCGTTGTGCTATTGGAGATAGTTGCGTCTCATCGCACTCACTTCGAAAGCTGATAGATCAGGACTCCGAAAAGCATTAAGAACAGGCCTGTGATTTTCGCTGGAGTCAGGTGAAGAGGTGTCTCGCCGAACAAACCCAAGACATTTATTACCAATGCGAAGATTATCTGTGTGATAACAATTATCACGATCCCTCTGCCGGCGCCAAGAGCAGACACTCCTTGCGCAATGCTAATGATAATCAGAACGCCTATGAACCCCGAAGTTGCATAGATCGGATTCAGTCCTTTTAGCGATTCGATGCTTAGCTCGCCCTTTCCGAAGAGCAGTAGAAGAACTGAAGCAAGGAAAAAACCGGTGCCGTGTATGAAGAAATTCGAGCCGAAAAAGCCTACCTTCTCGCTGAGTCTCGCGCTGAAAACGCTCTGCATGGCGATTACTACGCCTGCGGTCACGGAAAAGAGAATGCCCTTAATCATCTTTCATTCACCCGTACAGATCCGAAGCCGAATTCTTTAGCATGTCGAAGTCGACTATCTTTATCTGTGATCTGCTGACTTCAATTACACCTTCAGAGCTTAGTTCGTTAAGGACCCTGTTAACGTGGCGGTAGCTGGCCCCCAGGAGTTCGGCGATCTCAGCTTGACTTTCAGTTTCCAGTTCGTCCAGCATTCTTTCATTCCTTTCATCCGAGGTCATCAACAAGAGATAGGATGCGATCCTCGTCTTTAGTGGGGCCGATGAAGTCAATGTCTTCACAACGACATTATGGTAAAGCTTAAGGGACAGTTCGCGAAGAATCAATTTGAGAAAGGCAGGACTATTCATCATATGCTCTCTAACCATTGAAAGTTGAAGAGAGAGAAGCTCGGATT
>DSBT01000353.1 GCA_011045915.1 Mesotoga infera | reverse complement strand
TTCTCCGGGCATTGCGACCTGGCGTGGTCTTCGCCAGCCTTGCGTCCACTGATGCTTTTCAGTGCAATGCGTCCCACCGAAGGTGGCATCACTTCCGCCGATGTTTTTCGGAGCACCACTTCCTCGCGCCAGCGAGCCTCACTTCCTGCCGGCGGCAGGCTTGCGTCTTATTCCGCTCTTTCCGACCCGCCCGCAACTCCCGACCCCGGCCTTTTGACATCTCTGCAATTCAGAGTTCTTCTTGCTGTGGGTTCATATACTTTCAAGGATTATAATTTGTTGTAACTAGAAGGAGGTGCGCTATGTCAAGAAAGATTGCATTGGTGTCTCTATCACTTCTGATAATCTGTATTATTTCTCTGGCTGTGAATGAGATTTCGGGCACTTCGAAAACAGATTCTGTTGAAGTGGATGGTAAGCGAATAGTCTATACAGTAACGGCGGGACTGCTTCCGGTATTTGATAATGATGGAAATGAGCTTGCTAGAATATTCAGTGTTTCCTACGAGAGAATGCTGGATGACGAAGACTCGTCTAGACCCATAACATTCGCTTTCAATGGCGGTCCCGGAGCCGCAGCTATGTTTCTACATTTAGGAGCATTTGGTCCAAGGGTAGTCGAGAGAAGTGGAGATGGTACAGGTCAGCCCGTGCCTCCCTTCAAACTAGTGGACAATCCGTTCACCCTTCTTGACATAACTGACCTTGTCTTCATAGATCCTGTTGGTACGGGTTATACAGAAGTAGTGAATGGTATTGATCCGAGAAAATTCTGGGATGTGAAGGAAGACGTTGCGGTAATTGGCGAGTTCATTCAATCGTATCTGGACGCAAGAGGCAGAAGGCGGTCGCCGATCTACATCCTTGGTGAGAGCTATGGAGGCGTTAGAGGATCATACCTCGCAGAGCACCTTCAGGATATCGGTGTTTATCCTTCTGGATTGATTTTCATCTCTCCTGTCTTAGATCTCGGAACGATTCAATGGAGCTCGATGGAGGACAAGGCTTTTGCTCTCTCAATTCCGGCCTACGTCGCTTCTGCCTGGTATCACGGTAAGGTTTACGGTGAGCTGGAGACTCTTGTTGAAGAGGCAAGCAGATGGGTGAAGGAGGAGTATTTGAGAGCGCTCTGGGAGGGAAACAATCTCGCCGACGATAGAAAACGGAGTATTTCGGAGACTCTGGAAAAGCTTACAGGGATCAGTTCATATGCTTTCTATGAACGCGATCTAAGGATGAGTCAGGCTGATTTTTCGACATTGCTGCTTGAAGAAATGGGCCGATCTCTGAGCGTCTATGATTCTAGAATTACTGCGATTGGACCCTATGTAGGGGATTCCAACGATGGAACAATGTTCAATCTATCGGGTCAATTGAAGACCTGCGCAAATGACTACATCAAGAGAGAGATAGGATATGACACAAATCTTCCTTACAAGAGCGGGAATGCAGAAGTGTATCTGAACTGGAATTGGGAGAGTGGAGTGGTTGAGCCGGAAATGCCCGACTCTCTCAATCTGGGCTTTCCGGATGCAAGTAGCGCTCTCTCAGATGCACTGACTAGAGCTCCCTATCTCAAAGTCTTCATCGCTGGAGGAAGGTTCGATCTTGAGTGTCCTTTTGAATCAGTCTCATATAGCATTGATCATCTCAAGATCTCGGATTCTCTTCGTGACAATATCATTCACAAAGTCTACGAGGGCGGCCATATGATCTATGTTAATCCCGAGGCTCTGGAAGAGCTGAAGAAGGATTTGAGATTCTTCTACGAAAATTGAGGTTCTCTCTAAAAACTAATGTTGGCGGAAAAGTCGTATTAATTGATCTTGGGAAGTCTCATGAGTTCAGGATGAATCAGGTGTTGAGAAAGCAATGGCCAAAGACATGAATCCGGTCTGGCTTCATACTACTAATTGGAGTTATTACAAACTGTTGTATAATTGAATGTGAATCTTCTTTTTCTCGTTTTCCAATTTGTTTTCCATTTGGGCGGTGATGCTACGAATGTCTTCATCAATAATCGTTGTGACTGGAATGTCAGGCGCCGGAAAGTCTTCGGCGATAGACGTGCTTGAGGATTTTGGATTCTTCTGTATGGATAATGTTCCTCCTTCAATAATCGAAGAACTCGTCAGTATGATTGGAGAGCAGGAAATCGATAAGAGCGCCGTTGTTATTGATATCCGAACTGCAAAAAAATTTGGTGGAATAGAGAAGGTAATTGTAAGTCTTGAATCGCTTAAGAAAAGAGGATTAAGTATCTTGTCGGTTTTTCTCGATGCGGAGGATGATGTACTGTACTATCGCTATCAAAAGACCAGGCGTGCACATCCCTTGCAGCAAGAGAAGGGGCTTGAAGAGGCCATTCAGAAAGAAAGAAGTATCATGGAGCCTCTGAAACACCACTGTGACCATGTTATCGATACTTCAAGAATGGATATGAAAGAGATGAAAGAGGCAATTGTTTCTATAATTGGAGGAAAGGGGTACGCGTTTCCACCAATGAGAATTGAAATAGAGAGTTTTTCTTACAATGAGGGAGTCCCTCATGATGCCAACCTGATTTTTGATGTAAGATTTCTTCCCAATCCTTATTATTACGAAGATCTTATAGAGCTCACGGGAATGGATAGGCAAGTAAAGGATTATCTGGAGAAGTTTCCTGAGATAGAAAGTTACTTCAATACCGTTTTAAAACTGTGCAGAATGACGATTGATGGATTCGCTGGAAGTGGAAGAAACTTCATCAAGATAGCTGTTGGCTGTACTGGGGGCAAGCATAGATCTGTTTACATTGCCGAACGTCTATATGAAGCGCTCAAAATCGATAGCGTGAGACTTTCGCTTGATCATAGAGAGCAGAAGGTG
>DSBT01000352.1 GCA_011045915.1 Mesotoga infera | reverse complement strand
CGTCTTCCCTAGAAACTCTATATGGACCAAAGTGAAGACTTCCTTCAGTGGCGGTCAACTGCTTGTCCCTTATTTCGTCAAGACTCCCTGAAAAACCGGTAGTTGCCAAATGGAAATCCAGATATGAAGAACCGCCGTTCTTTCTTGATTCGGCCTTGGCGATAGAAGTCAATTCTTCGGCAAGCAAATAGGATCTGTAAAAGGGGTATTTGCTTTTTGCGATACAAACTCCTGCACAGGCAGTAAGCTTCTTCTTATCACTCACTTCCTTGTTTTCAAGAAATGAGATGAACTTTGAGGCGAGGATCAGTCCTAATTTTCCGTGACAAACAAAAGTAATATCATCTCCGCCTATTATGATCGGTCGTATCGGTAAAATCGTCTTTCCATCTTTTCTACGTAACTTAAACCCATTCTTTTCAGTAAGATGCTCCTTTTCAATGAGTTCTATCAGATATCTTGTCATCTCTATAAAAGAGTCCTGGGTAGCTTTGCTAACTGAAGCAGATAGTTTTCTAAGTCCGGAAAGAGAGTTAGCTGCTGCAAATCTTTTTCCCATACTGTTTCCATCAATATGGACTACTGCAATGTAGTTTGATTCGCTCTCAATCTGACCTAGAAGATCGATCTCGTCAGTAAAAGTAAACTTGTCCTTTGAGATGTCGGATACCAAAGATGAAAGTTTTTGATTGGCTTTGTCTACTGCTTTTATTTTCGAACTTGAAACGGATGAAATATACTGATCGTCGTCGCAAAACATTTCTG
Source organism: Mesotoga infera (assembly GCA_011045915.1). Lineage (NCBI taxonomy): Bacteria > Thermotogati > Thermotogota > Thermotogae > Kosmotogales > Kosmotogaceae > Mesotoga > Mesotoga infera. Next base: position 1,952 of record DSBT01000352.1, on the reverse strand, counting down.
CGCTTTCGTCAGATCTGGGGCAATCGGCAGTGATTCCGTACTTTCTCAAGGAAATATTCGTATGGAAACGATTCTTATTCTTTCTCAAGTCTTCATGCAAAAACTTCATGGATTTATCGAATTTATCAGTATCAAAATCCAGATTGAAGCCGAAGGAAGTTCTGAGCCCCGGGGCATCAATAAGCAAGTCTCTGGAGAATAGTCTCACGAATTCAAAGATCTTTCTCTTGTCACTGAAAGCGATTGCTACATTTCCGCCACCCGAATAGATGATTTCGAAGGGAGTTCCATTTTCCATCAAGAGAAAATCGGGATTCTCTCTCCAAAAATCAATGTCGAAATCTCTTCCACCAAAAGTATTCCTCAATGCGTTCTTTAGAGGGATCTCGAATGCGCTTTCAACGATATAAGATGCACCGATGTTTTCTTTCAGTCTATTACTGGAAAAAATGTACTTCTGGATAGAAACTGTATCAACTATGAGAGCAGGTACTTTCAAAGCCACCACCTCCAGCATCAGCGAAACAATCTGTCTATGTAATTACCAATCTCCTTGTAATTTGATCTATCAAGAACCACAAAACTATCTGAACTTGAACCGCTTTCAACCCGAAGCTCGTCCTGCAGGATGTGCGCAGAATTTCTGTCCATTAGAGTCACTAGCATCGATCTGCTCTCATCTCCGCCAATTTGCCTGGACCTGTGGATAACCTCAAATCCTTTGCTCTTGCACAAATGCCTTGCTGGTGAAGTTGTAACCGAGATCGCCAGAAGCTGATAACCCTTTATCAGGAAGGCGTCTAATTCAAAATCAGGCAAGTTCTCTCTCTTTGCTTTCAAGTTAAACCCGTACTGTAAATGATTATTTTCAGCATACTCAATGATTCTCTCTGCGACTAATTCCTCCAACCATTTTCCCTTCAAGAATTCGACAGTATGACTTGTTCTGATTTTGTATTGATCATTTGTGGTCTCCTCGCTCGGTACCCAAAGCTGGGTTCCTCTTTCTAAAAGACACTTCTCTTTAGGAAATGAGTTGAGAACATCAATAGATTCTTGTGAGAGACTGGAAAACATTTGTCCGACTTTGTCCTGACCAAGTTCTTCCAAACGTTTTCTAAATCTACCAGGTTTTTCTATTGGGCGACTTTTACCCTCTTCTTGATAAAGCGTCGGCACGAATTTATTGCCAAGATTTATTAGTTGTTCGATTTGACCTCTCTCAATCAGCTCCTTGATAGCGCGCATAACATTTGGAAAATTACCCATTTCAGGTTGATCGATTTTGCTGTATCCGTGCAACTCCAGAAGGTCACATATCGAGAGATAAACCTTAGAACGGACATCCTCTTGACTTGCTATTGCCTTATCATCATATTTGACTCTACATTCTCGAGCATCTAAATAAGAAGCTGTCACGTCCGTTTTGAATATACCCTTAATAAAGCTGGAAACCTGCACAGCCATTGCCTTTGTGCCACCCGTGTAGTTTAGGTGAACAGCCCCATGAATATCCTCTGTTCGGAAGTAGTACTCTAAGGAATCACGGATTTCACTGCCCGAGATGCTCTTTAACGGAACTAGACAACAGATTCTTCTACCCAATCTCTTTTCAAGGAGATTCCGGACTGCTTCGGCTTGTTTCCTTGTGCTACTATGAGAAGACATGTTTTCTTCGTCTGAATGAATAAGATACACCCTATCTATGGCCAGATTATCCATTTGGCAGAAATACTCAGATACAACAAAGCTCGGAAGAGGATTTGTGCCGACCGTAAGAACAAGATCCATCAGTGCCCTCCTTCACTTTCCTAGTATATTCAATATCTCTTCAACCGCTTTTTCCAGTTCATATGGATTTCTTGCCGTTGTTCGTATTTCTATATATAGTGTTCCACCCCTCGTGCTGTATCTAGCCTTTATGATCTCTCCAAACTGCTTGCAGACGAACT
>DSBT01000351.1 GCA_011045915.1 Mesotoga infera | reverse complement strand
GTCATAGGTGCTGTGCTTGTTTCAAGCTTGACTGCGGCTCCCGGTCTGTCGAGGTTCCTCCAGAAATACATGGGGAAGTTGATAGGTCCAATAATGATAATCGTAGGCATGTTCCTTCTTGAACTGCTGAGTTTCAGAAACAAGGGAAGAAATCTGGATACAAAATCACAAGAAAAGATCAAGAGCAAAGGCCTGCTCGGTGCCCTGATCCTCGGCTCTCTGTTCGCCCTTACCTTCTGCCCTGTATCGGCTGCATTGTTCTTTGGAAGTGTAATTCCACTGGCCGCCAATGAACAGTCCAGGCTACTAATCCCTGCAATCTATGGTATCGGCACAGGCTTACCTGTTGTGGTAGTCTCAGTTGGAATTGCCATAAGCACCAAAATGGTTGCGAAGATGTTCAGCCGAATCACCTGATTCGAGTACTGGGCGCGAGCAGTTACAGGAGAAGTTTTCACAGTCCTGGGAATCTACCTGAACAATACAAGGATTTTCTTGTGAAACGCTTCACAAACAGTGGTCGAAGAATTCGTTCAAGTCAAAACTGCTATAATCTCACTCCAAACCTTGAAAGGATAAGCAAAAAGAAGGCATAGCCCGCCATCATGATTCCACTGGATAAAGCAAGCGCTACGTAGAAATTGATGCCTCTTCTAAGAAACAACGGCATAGCAACAAAGAAAATCAGAGAAGGAAGAACAAATAAGAGAATACCGGTGGAAAGTTCTGCAACTTTACTTGGATTTTTTGTATCGTTGTAGAGCCAGAATAGCGCCAGCATTGAAGTAAGGGGTAAAGAAGCTATAAGTCCTCCAATGTATCCGGACTTCTTGCTAACTTCAGAAACAAGAGCGATTATTATCGATGACACAAGGATTTTGACGATGTATCTCAACAAACTTGTTCACCTCCGCTTCGATCATTCTTCTTGCCCACGTTGCCAATTGCTTTGAATAATCTCCTATTACTTTTTACTTTGCTCCTGAGATTCTACTGCACTATCATACGCCGGTTTGACTCAGCTCGTTATCAATCGATCCTTCGTAAAAACAATCACGATTAGTCCTCCAGCTGCAATGAGTGAAGCCATCATGATGAACATGACGAAATAAGAGTATTCTGCAACCGTTCCGGCCAGTAAAGGCTCCACCATGAAACCAATCGCTCTCGCTGACCTAAGCAGTCCAAGAAACTCGGCCCTTCGCTCGGGTGGTGAGCTCAAAGATATCATAGTACCAGCACCGTTAATGAAAGCACCAAAGGCAATTCCAAGCGAAAAGTAACCGAGTGCTATCAAGACCCAGCTCTGCGCCATCGCAAAGAAAAGCATCGTGAATATTGTAAGGCCGATACCGATCAATGTGCTTTTCCTGGGTCCTATTCTGTACATTACTTTACCGAAGAAGATATGGGAGAATATTTGCATGAAAGGATTTATCGAAGTGATTATCGCCGTTGCCGAAGCCGACAGACTATCCTTTCCGTCATGAATATCGCAATGATAGAAGTCGCTCTTGGGAAGGCGCCATCCTGCTCCAAGCCTGTATGTATTTGCTGTGACTGTCAAGTAAGAGGATCTCTTGAGTTCTTCTAAAGAAGCACTAAGCAGAAGCTTCCCTGCTCCTCTTCTCCTATATATGTCGCTCACAAACAGGTCATAGATGTGACCGGATCTTCCGAACGCGAGTCTTTCATCGATCTGGGGACCAGAATGTACATGTCCTACGATTTCTTCGCCGCTCCTGAGAACTATCAAAGAGTCTCCTCTCTTGAGAAAGTCGGAGTATACTTCATCCATCGGTCTTAGATCCGGAAGTGAATACCTCCCGCTACTAGACTCGGGAATTGAGTAATACATTTTCTTCATGATCTCGAATTTCTCTTCTTCAGATGGTCTATCGATTAGCAGATTCTGCATTTTCGCCCGCCTTTAGATAAGATAGATGCTCCTTTTTCTTACTCTCTCCTGTATGATTATAGTAACTTAGCAAATGGAGGTGTAGTAATGAAAAAAGTGTTAATGATTTCTTTGCTCGTCGCATTCGCTCTAGTTGCCTTTGCACAATCGGAATTCATGATCCCAATGAGTGCGAGCGACTTCAATCTGCGAGGACCGGTCAAGACAGTTAAGATAGTTTATCCAGAAGACGAGTTCTACATGGAAGAGAATTTTGTGTTTCCGTACGAGATACTCTCTTTCGATAGATCGGGTAGACTTCTATCACAGATTTCTTCTGACAAAGAAGGGAACGAAATCAGTGCGATTCTGTTCAACTATGACGCAAGCGGAATGCTAGCTTCTATTACCGGAAGAGAAAATGGAGTTGAAGAATCAGTTGAGCAAATAACCATCGAGAATGGGAGGATAGTGTCAATCATTGTAGAAGATGGAGAGGGAGAATCCACCATCATAATGGAATACGACGAGTTTGGCAGGTTAGTCGCTCAGAAGATGTCTGGAATCAGCGAGGGCGAGGAAATCGAAATGACGATATCGATGGCTTACGATGAGAGAGGCAATCTTGTCGAAGAGGGATTTGGCATGATGGGAATGGATCTCAGCAGAACCTTCTACGAATACAATGAGAAGAATCAGAGGATAAGAGAATCGGAGTTCATGTACATGTTTGCGATGCCCGGAGAAGACGTAGAACCAATCGTGTCTACTCTTGAATACAACGAAATGGGCGACGTATCGATTAAGATCTCCGATAGCTACTGGGGAGATGAGAAGGAAGCGGTCGTGTACGAGTATGAATATGACTCAATGGGCAACTACATCTCTATGGTAGCCTACTATGTCATGAACATTGCCGACCTTGAGACAGATGGTTGGAAAGAGATGGCGATGATAGAGCAGGAAGAGACAAGAGAGATTGAGTATTACTGATTAAAATGACAAATCGAAAGAGGGTGGAAACACCCTCTTTTTATTTTGAAGCAACCAATTTCATTTTCCTCGTTTGCTGCGACTTATTATACCCACTTTTGTTTTGATCTTACGACGATACATGAACTAGAATGAAGAAGCATAGAAGAGTAACTAATCAATAATCACCTCATGTCTCAGCTGAACGTTCATGATAATGTGTGAATAGACTTGGCTATTACAATACGAGTATGTTTATATTACTGTGTAATCGTTTACGCAAACGTTTACAGGAGGATTTAAGGTATAAATGAAGAGTAAGATAAGCATACGTGAAGTAGCGGCGAAGGCGGGAGTTTCGACGGCCACAGTCTCCAGAGTTCTCAACAAAAGTCTGTATGTAAGCCCTGAACTTGAAGAGAAAGTCAATAGGGCCTCTCAGGAGCTTGGGTATGTCCCCAACAGACTTGCCAGAAGTCTCAGGATCGGTAGTAGCGGCATGATAGGCTTCCTTATCCCCGATATTGTGAATCCCTTCTTCTCCCAAATAGTAAAGGGAGCCGAAGATTATCTGCGCGTGAAGGGGTATTTCATTTTTCTTGTCAGTTCATCAGGTGATCCTCTAAAGGAGGAAGAACTTCTAAAGGCACTGTATTCAAGGAATATCGAGGGAATTGGCGCAATACTCCTCGGAGAGCTTCCCGAGTCTATTAAGGCCATTTCATCTCACCTACCGATCGTGATTATCGATAACTATCAAGATTGGGAAGGGGTCTCTTATGTCTTTTCAGACAATTACGACGGAATGAGAAAGATGATGGATTATCTTATCGGAGCTGGTAACAAAAGCTTCGCTTTTTTAAGTGGTCCCGTAAATACCTTCTCCTCCAGAGAGAGGTTGAGGGCATTTGAAGATGCTATCTCAGAAGAAATTAGTGATTGCGAGATACATTTTGGAGACTATACCTTTGAGAGTGGTAGAGAGATGTTGAGAAGACTCAAGAGAATACCCAATGCCATAGTATGCGGCAACGATATGATAGCATTCGGAGCGATGATGGAGTTAGCTGAAATGAAATATGATGTGCCTAAAACCGTTTCGGTTACTGGATTTGATGACATACTCTTCTCAAGGATGACCAACCCAAGGTTGACAACCGTTCGGCAGGATGGATACGCTATGGGTAAGGCGGCCGGTGAGATGCTTCTGAGAAAGATCAGCGGTCAAAAAACTAACAGCAAGGTTCTTCTGAAGACCTCGCTTCAAATCAGGGAGAGTAGCAATGGATGATTTCATTCTCAAGATGGAGGGTATCTCCAAGAGCTTTCCCGGTGTAAAGGCGCTGGATAGCGTCAGTTTCGATCTGAAGAGGGGCGAGATTCTTGCTCTGATAGGCGAAAACGGTGCCGGCAAATCAACTCTCATGAAGATTCTGAGTGGTGTTTACAGACAGAATGAAGGGAAGATAATTCTCGAGGGCAATGAAGTTCGCTTTGAGAGTCCTTCAGATGCCATAGCGCATGGAATAGCAGTAATATATCAGGAGTTGAATCTCAGCGAGGATCTAACTGTTGCAGAGAACATATATCTGGGAAGAGAGAGTAGCTCCTGGTGGAATCTTAATCGCAGGAAACTCAGAAGAAGGGCGGAGGATCTTCTGAGATCACTCAACTTTCCAGTGCCTGCGGGCACGACAGTTAAGAAACTCAATGTTTCCGAAAAACAGCTTGTCGAGATCGCCAGAGCCTTGGCTTCCGATGCAAAGATAATCGTTATGGATGAACCTACTGCAACAATAACAGAGCATGAAACAGCGATACTTTTCAGACTTATGAGAGAGCTCAGAGAGAAGGGCGTTTCGATAGTCTTTATTTCTCACAGACTTGAAGAGGTCTTCGAAATAGCCGACAGGGTTACGATATTGAGAGATGGATCGTTCATATCTTCCGGTCCTACGGAAAGCTATACTGGCGATCGTTTGATAAAGGATATGGTAGGAAGAAGAATCGACGATATGTTCCCAAAAGAGAATCTTGTGACCGAAGAACCCGTTTTCATGGTTGATGGGCTTTCGGCATCTGGACATTTCGAAAATGTCTCTTTCGAAGTGAAAAGAGGCGAAATCTTCGGAATAGCGGGGCTTGTGGGTTCAGGTAAGGGGGCAGTTGCCCTTGCCATATACGGTGGCTTAAAGGCTAGTGCAAACAGGGCCGAGTTATCCAAAAGACCATATCCTATTCCCATAAGGCCGGACAGAGCACTGGCAAGAGGAGTTATTCTCATACCCGAAGATCGCAAGACACAGGGATTAGTAACGCCTTTGAGTATAACAAAAAACGTTGTGCTGCCAAATACGGAACTTGTAAGTAAGCTAGGTAGCATTAGCTGGAGAGCGAGTAAGAGACTTGCTGAAGCGATGATAAAGAGACTGACTATAAAGACACCTTCTCCAGATCAGAGGGTTAATAACCTTTCTGGAGGGAATCAACAGAAGGTAGTTCTGGCAAAGGGACTCATTAAATCTCCTGAACTCGTAATCTTCGTTGAACCAACCAGGGGAATCGATGTTGGAGCAAAGGTTGAGGTTTACCGCTTGATGAATGAACTGGCGAATCAGGGTAAGGGAATCATCATGATATCTTCTGAGCTGCCAGAAGTAACCAGTATGAGCGACAGAGTGCTCGTAATGCACCGGGGTCGACAGGCAGCCATATTCGAAAGGAAGGATATTAATCAGCAGAACATCATTTCTGCGGCAATGGGAGGGCAAAGATGAAGAAAACCCTCAGCCTTTTGAGAAGGTTTCCGATAGTTGTCGGTTTTGTTGGAATTGTTCTTGTGTTCAGCTTTCTAAGCGATAGATTCTTTACCGTTTCGAATTTCATGAACGTTCTCAGACAGGTCTCTATAAACGGAATAATTGCATTTGGGATGACTTTTGTAATAATCTCTGGAGGGATAGACCTTTCAGTAGGTTCGATATTCGCTTTCTCAGCAGTAGTCGGGGCAAGTGTTGTTAAGAACACTTCTCCTCTGCTTGGAATTCTGGCTGCGCTCGGAATAGGTGCTCTTATGGGTGCATTCAATGGTGTAATCATTGCCAAAATGAAACTTCAGCCCTTCATAGTAACTCTTGCCACTATGGCAATTGCCAGAAGTCTCACTCAGGCTTTCACTCAGGGGAGGCCTGTAACAGGTTTTCCGGCAGGTTTCAGGGAAATCGGGAGCGGAGAGATCTTCGGAATTCCTGTGCCTGTGTTAATAATGCTTGGAGTATTTGCTCTTGCCTGGTACCTTCTCTTCAATACGAAGCTGGGTCTATACACTTACTCTATAGGTGGAAATGTGCAGGCGACAAAGTTAAGTGGTGTGAAAGTAGATAGATATAAGATCGTTATTTACATTATAAGTGGGCTTCTTTCTGCACTAAGTGCGCTTATTTTGACAGCAAGACTAAATAGCGCCCAGCCCATATTTGGAGAGGGTTATGAGTTGGACGCCATAGCCGCAGTCGTTCTAGGAGGAACGAGTCTCTCCGGTGGAAAGGGGTCGATAGTCGGAACGGTTTTTGGCATCATGGTTCTTGGAATAATAAACAACGGTATGAATCTAGTAAATATCTCACCATTCTACCAGCAGGCAGTAAAGGGAGCCGTAATACTCCTGGCAGTTATGGCCGAAAGTAACAACGATTGAGCGATCTTACTAAAGGCCTTCAAGGCCTATTTTTGATAAGGAGGTACTGAAATGAAGAAACTACTTGTAATTACCTTTGTTCTGGTAGTAGCGTCAGCATTTCTCTTTGGAGCAACGTACAGAATTGGACTCTCTCTATCCACTCTCAACAATCCGTTCTTTGTAACACTTAGAGACGGAGCTCTTGAAGCAGCGGCCGGTCTAGGAATAGAAGTTATCGTAGCCGATGGTCGCGATAACCCTGCAAAGCAGCTAAGCGATATCGAAGACTTTGTGCAACAGAAACTGAATCTAATAATCATTAACCCTACTGACAGCGATGCTATCGTCACTGCAGTAGAGGAAGCTAACAAGGCTGGGATTCCTGTAATAACGGTTGACAGAGGAGCTAATGGCGGAAAAGTAATTGCGCATATTGCTTCGGATAATGTTGCGGGCGGCATGATGGCCGGTGAGTACGTTGCAATGCTACTCAATGGAAAGGGGAACGTAGTTGAACTTGAAGGAATCGTTGGAACATCGGCTGCGCGAGACCGTGGTCAGGGCTTTGGTGCAGCTATTTCAAAATACCCGGGCATCAAGATAGTTGCAAAACAGGTTGCAAACTTCAACAGAGCCGAAGGACTTGTAGTAATAGAGAACATCCTTCAGGCGAATCCAAATATCGACGCTGTGTTTGCTCACAATGACGAGATGGCTCTTGGAGCAATCGAAGCCATAAAAGCCGCTGGTCTTCTAGACAAGATCAAAGTCGTAGGTTTCGATGCCATTGATGATGCCGTTGCGGCCGTAAATGCAGGCGAAATGGCTGCTACTGTTGCTCAGCAACCATTTGTTATGGGCCAACTTGCCGTTGTCAAAGCGTTCGAGTATCTGACTATCGGTACGATTTATATCCCCGTAGATCTCCAGTTGGTAACGCTGAAGTAATTAAGATTAAAAGGCCGGGGGGCGTGATCTCCCTCCGGCTTTTTTATGGAGGCCTTTATGATAGCAGTCATTGGAAGCAGTAACGTCGACATGGTAATAAACGTAGACAAATTCACTATGCCCGGCCAGACTCAGAAAGGTTTGGAACTTTCCTACTATCCAGGAGGCAAGGGCGCAAATCAGGCAGTAACAGCCAAATCGCTTGGTGGGGACGTATTCTTCCTGACCTGCCTGGGAAACGATGGAAATGCCCAGATGATGAAGAGAGAGCTTGAAGCTATTGATCTTGGGCACGGAATAAGACTTGTAGATTCTCCAAACGGAGTTGCATTGATAGAGGTTGCAAGATCAGGAGAAAACAGGATAATAGTATACCCGGGTGCAAACTCTCGACTGTCTCCAGAGATTATCGACGATTCAAGAGAGAGTTTGCTAAAGGCCGACATTCTTCTGCTACAAAATGAAATCCCCTTCAAATCGTCTCTATACGCAGCAAAACTCTTCTACAAAGCCGGAAAGACCGTTATCTTCGATCCTGCGCCATCAAGTAATATAGATAAATCGATTCTACAATACGTAGATATTATTACCCCGAACGAAACGGAGATGGCTGAGCTTACGGGACCGTCGCTCTGTATTGAAGAAGCCGCCGCGAAGCTTCTTGAAATGGGATGTGAGAATGTTCTGCTAAAGAGAGGGGAAAAAGGAGTTCTCTTCACAGGAAGGTCTAGAAGTCTAGTTGTTCCGACTTTCAGAGTAAAAGCTGTTGATTCAACCGCAGCTGGCGATGTCTTCAATGGCGCCTTCGCCTGCTCGCTTGACAGAGGACTGGATCTTCACTTTTCTCTCAAGTACGCCTGTGCAGCCGCGGCTTTATCTGTTACCAAAAGGGGAGCCCAGAGGTCAATTCCAAGAAGTGAGGATATTGAAAGTCTCCTTTTTGAATGAGGGTTCGAGAGTTATCGGTAGTCTTTTTGAAAGACCTGATTGCTTCTGAAATTCAAACAATCCTAGAAGTTTCTTCTCTGTTAAACTCTCTTCGAGATTAAGTTTCAGGCCGTTCGTCATTTTGACTGATGCTGATTTGATCTCGAAATAATCTTCAAGTGTTAGAATCAAATATTAATCGAATTGCTATTACTCGAAGGGTTCTTTGAGAGCTTGATTCGTTCCGCTTCTTATAGCGCTTATGGATACAGTATTTCTGTATACCCTTAGTGTGTCTCGAAAAG
>DSBT01000350.1 GCA_011045915.1 Mesotoga infera | reverse complement strand
TCAGCATCACTTCCCCGGATGTTTCTCCGGGCATCACTTCCTCGCGCCAGCGAGCCTCACTTCCTGCCGGAGGCAGCATCAATTCTGTTCTTGCTCTTACCAACCTACCCCCAACCACGGTCTTCCCTTCATCCTCGTCTGGCTTGCAAGAATTAACCTTCCGGAAATCGAATATAAATACAGGTGGTGATAATATATCGATATACATATATAGATATATACATAGGAGGATATTTATGACTTTTGATCAATGGAAAGACGAGCTCGAGAAACTTGCTAAGGAAGGGCCTTTTGCGATAGCGGATATAGATATCGACAAGTTTGCGCTTCTGAACAGGGAGTTTGGAAGAGACTGCGGAGACAGAGTGTTTGAGATCCTAGACAAGACCCTCAGAGAGAACCTTCCTGAGAGGCTTTCATTTATCCGGTTTGGAGACGAGTTCTTTGTGTACAGCAGTGAGTACACACTTGAGACTCTATTTATGGAGATGCAGGACTTAACCCAGACTATTTCGAAACTTTCGTTCGAATGCAGGGGAAAGACAGTCACGTTTACTGTCAGCGGTGCGGTAGGAGAGTTTCCAAGAAATGCGTCGACGATTGAAAAGCTGCTGAATCTCCTATCGGAGGGAATGCGAAAGGCAAAGACTACTGGAAGAGGTCAGATCGTATTTGCACCGCTTGAAAAGGAATCGAAGATGGTAATGAAATCCAACTACTACTTGAGATCTCAGCTTGATGGACTGGCAAAACTGACCGCACTGTTGAACAGAACCGAGTCATCGCTCTTACGGGAAGCACTGGATGATCTATTGAGAAAATACAAATTGTAGAAGTCTCAGAGATCGTAGAGAGGGTGGCCGGGGGCCGCCCTTTTTCTTTAGGAGGGGATCATATGAGTGAAAAGATGGAACGAAACATCTCAGTGTACTATCGGTTCAAATTCACACAGGGTATGATGATAATTGGTCCTGTTCTAGTCCCCTATATGATCTTCAAGGGCCTGAACTATTCCGAAATCATGCTGCTTCAATCGATATCTGCGGTGGCGGTGGTTCTCTTTGAAGTGCCTACCGGCTCCGTCGCTGACAGGTTTTCAAGGAAGTTCTCTCTCACAATCTCGTCCGTTGTCATGGGGTTTGCGCTATCCCTCTACATCTTGTTTGAGGACTTCGCAGCATTTGTCGTTGCCGAACTACTCTTTGGTCTGGGAATGACATTCAGTTCGGGAGCAGATTCGGCGATCCTGTACGAGAGTCTTTCGAGATTAGATAGAGAAAAGGATTACAGCGGAATAGAATCAAGAACGCTTTCCAATATATTCGTCGGTCAGGCTATTGGTTCAATTGTTAGCGGCGTTCTCTACTCGGTTTCACCTTACGCTCCTTTCTGGATTTCAGTTGGAATGATCATGGTATCGGGAGGGTACTCACTGCTGTTTACAGAGCCGCCCAACAGAGAGAAATCGCATCACTCTTACTTCGTGCATGTCGTGAAGTCATTCGGAGATGCTTTCACAAAGCCCAGGGTGAGATGGATAATTTACTTCTCGGCAATGATGGGAGTGATGCTTAGAGCCAGTTTTTGGCTCTACGAACCGTATTTCAAACTTGTCGAGCTGGACATAGCGTTGTACGGAGTGATCTTTGCCGCATTTAATACGGTTTGTGCTCTCTCTTCAAGATACTTGATCCGTCTTTTCGATAATATGAGACCCAGGAAGGCGCTGACGCTTCTGGGAGTGTTCATGGCAGGAGCCTATCTCTTTCCCATAGTTCTTGTTGGAATAGGATCGATAGCCTTCTTGTTCCTGGGCCAGATCGTCAGGGCACTGTACCCACCGATTATGAGGTTCTATGTGAACAGCAATGTGGGAGATGCTTTCAGGGCAACGGTTATCTCAATCGTAAGTCTAAGCGCCAGTCTTTCTTTCGCGATTTTCTCACCTGCCATTGGCGTTGGATTGGACAGGGGTGGTGCCATTCCCGTCTATTTGGTGATGGGTTCGGTTACACTCGTCGGAAGTCTCGCACTCTGGCAGGTAAGAAATCTTCAGAAAAAGAAGAAAGCAGATCGTGAAGCCGCCGAGAAAGAACTGGCAGACATTGTCGAAGAGCATTGAACGATCCAAGCCATGTTTCTTTCTCAGCAAAAAACCCCCACAGAGGTGGGGGTTCTGCTGTTTTGAAACTTCGCTATTTTCGAATTCTACCGTCAAGCTTCGCACTGATAGGACTGTTGTTCTGCATATACTCCTTGACTATCTTCTGTACGTCGAGGCCAGTGTCTCTGTATGTTAGGCCCGCAAAGAGATCTTTGTAACCGGGAGCAAATAGCCCCTGATAGTTCGTTGTGGCTACCAAATACGTAGCTTCGGGATTCAGTAGATCGAAGCTGTCCGGGCATTCCAGATCTGTTTGGACTTCAATGGCCGTTGCCTTTCCATCGCTTATCATGAAACGAACTCCTGAGACCTGTGAGAAGAATCCGGTACCTCTCTGACTAATAGAATGGTTGAGGATTTTTTCGAGTGTTTCTCCCTTTACTTCATATACGTAGATTATGTTGACGTAGGGAAGGGCGTTCTTGAGATCCTCGTAAACAGTCGATCCTGGAGCGATAGACGCCCTGAAGCTGCTCGAAGTTGAGAGGGCAACATTTGCTCCAGATTTCTCCCTGATAACATCCATCACGAAATTGCCGAGCACCGATTCTCCCGTGTTGACATTTGCCGCAGATAGTTCCGTTTCGACATCCCCGATCCATTCGAAAAGGTGAGCGAACTCAGGGTCGCTTTCTAGTTCGTACTGGAGCTTTTCTACCTTTTCCGCAATTACTGGATCTTCCGGCATGGAATCGTCCATTGGTATGAGCGAACCCGAGATGGATTTCTGGCCGTCGGCTCCGAAGTAAACCACCACTTCCGCCGCATACGTTCCGTACTGGTAAGGCGAAATGAAGTATGTATCAGTTCCTTCGATCTTTGTTAGAGGGATCTTGAGATGGCTATGTGTACCGAATATGAGATCTATTCCTTCGATCTCCCTTGCCATTTTCAGAGTTTCATCGTACTCCGCGTGTCCTATGAATACGATAAGATCGACTCCCTCCGCCTTGATTTCATCAACGATCTCGCCCGCAGTTGTCATGAAATCTCCGAAAGTTGCTCCCTCGACAGGCCTTGCAGCGGGTTTGACAAGACCATCGAAATCGGAACCTGCGAGAGCGAAAACACCGATTCTCTTTCCCTCGGCTTCAAGGATCAAATACCTCTTCCCCAAGTACTCGAATACAGGAACTCCGCCCGCATCCAGAACGTTGGCGCCAAGAATCGGATAAGTGACATTTTTCCATACTTCCTGGAAGTCTTCCGGTCCGTATTCCGAGTCATGATTGCCGTAAGCCATGGCATCGAAGATGTTGTTGAACCAGGGCATCTCTATGGCGTGGAATTTGTCTGACCACGCCGGTGTTCCGAGATTTATCATGTCTCCGCCGCCAAAGACGAGAGTGTCTTCATTGCCAGCCTTGTCTTTCAGAAAAGCGATTATCTTGGCGATTCCCCCGAAACCGTGTTGCCCCTCAGAATAGAAGGGAATTGCGTGCGAATGATAATCGGTTACAAGATACATCTTGATGGTAGTTGAGAATGAAAGGATTGAAAGAAGCAGAACGACCAGAACAAGGAATTTAGCCTTTTTCACTGCCAACACCTCCTCGTGGTATTCAACCAAATTCTAACATTGCCGGGTCCGATCGAATTCCATTGAATGGAGGTGTTGCTTCAAAGAATAGGCATCGAAGAGCATTACTTTCGCCGATGCTTTTCGGCGCATCACTTCCCCGGACGTTTCTCCGGGCATCGTATCACTTCCGATTCGGAGGACGGTGGACTGTTGACC
>DSBT01000349.1 GCA_011045915.1 Mesotoga infera | reverse complement strand
CTTGCATTTGCCAATGCAATTATGCTTCTCGATCCGGCAAGACTTCTGATAGGAGGTGGTATTGGCTTCAACCAGTATGACCGGATTTTCCCGATAATCGACAGCACTCTGAGGAAGGTTCTTCCTCAAGAGCTTTACAGACCTGATCTACTTGTCAGAGCGGCCCTTGAGCCTTACAGTGTTGTCATCGGCGGAGCTTATTTTGCTCAGAAAGAGTTGCTCCTTAAAGAGGTTCTAGGGGGAACTTCGGGATTTTGAACGGCAGGAAATTACAAGAGGAGGTACTTATGAGAAAGATTACTGTTCTACTGGCTTTGATCTTCGTTCTAATGGCAGGAATTCTCTTTGGGACGGACGTTGCAGTTTTGCTTCCCGGAACCGTTGAATTCTTCAGCGTCCAGAGAGTAGGGTTGGATGCGGCGGCTCAGGAGTTCGGACTGAACCTGATCTATGCGGACGCAGAATGGGATGCAGGCAAGCAACTGTCTCAGGTTGAGAACTTCATCGCAAGAGGTGTAGATCTCGTGCTGCTTTGCGCGGCGGATAACATGGCCCTTCGAACGGCCGTAACTCGCTGCGACGAAGCGGGAATTCCATTGATAACATTCACAAACAGCATCGGAACAGATCCTGAAGGCAAGTATCCGGGTGTCATCAGCCACATAGGTCGTTCCGAGATAGGATCAGGCGTTGTCCAGGCAGAGTTTGTCGAGAAGCTCTTTGGGAACGCCGAGATAGACATAATTCTTATTGAAGGCAATCCCGGTACAACTGCCCAGAGAATGAGAGAAGAGGGTTTTCTCTCCGTGGCAGAAAGAAATCCTTCATGGAGCATAATTGAGAAGCGCCCTATCGATGGCTGGACAAAGGAAGGAACACTTGCGTTCATGGAGGCTTTCCTCCAGAGTGGCAGAAATGTTGACGTCATTGCCTGCCAGTGGTGGTCGGGAGCCATAGCGGCATCGATGGCACTCAAGGAGAGAGGAATCACCGACGTAGTGGTTTTGGGCCTGGAGTATGCGAAAGAGCTCGTTCCTTACATTGAAGCCGGAGACGTTTATGCTTCCACGTATTTCTCGGTTATTGAAGAAGGCTACAAAGCTGTCGAGGCCGCCCATCTATACCTGACGGGCCAGGAAGTGCCGAAGTTCGTCGAGATCCAGCAGGTAATGGTCACAAAGGACAACGTGGCCGATTTCGAACCGGAAATGTAAGAGAAATACGACAGGAGGTCGCTGATGTCTGAAGCAGGTAAGATCAATATCCTCTCACAGCTGTTTTTTAATGAGGAGCTCTCCAGGGATAATTCAGGAAGCCTTACAGAGAAACTTTCGAAGGCAAAGACGGCAGGGCTTGAAAAGCTCATTATCTGGTCGGTCCGGCCCGAATATCTTTCCTCGCTTGTCTCGATTTGCAGAGAAGTCGGGGTTTCTCCGCATCTCTGGTATCCCATGCTGGCAGACACGCCAGTAGATTTCGATACGGACGCCTTCAAGATCGTAAGAACGATAGATAGCGGCCGGTCGGAGATACTGGAATCCCAAAAGGCCGGCGGTGAGGAGTTTGAATTTCTTTGCCCCAACAAGGTAAGGCAGGAGGAGGCCTTTCTAAGCCGCTTCGAAGAAATCCTTGGCCTTGCCGACTTCGACGGTGTCTTTCTCGACAGGATCCGTTTTCCTTCGCCGGCCAACGGGATAGGAGAGATGCTTACCTGCTTCTGCGACACCTGCAAAGAGAGATCGAGAGCAACGGGTTCAGCCTTTGAAAAGGCAATTCGCGGTTTTTTAAGAAAGCTCGGTTCGAAGAGGGGAATGGACGAAGTACTGGAAACTCTCAAAGAGTTTTACAGAATTACCGGGGAATTTCTCGAGTTCAGAAAGTCATCGGTGCTCCAGCTGCTGACTTCATATTCAGACAGGGCGAAAAACCTGGGCCTAGAAGTGGGCGTGGATCTTTTCTCCCCTTCTCTTAGAAATATCGTTTCGCAGGATTACGAGAGAATATCCAGGCATGTGGATTGGAAGAAGCCGATGATTTACTGCAAAACAATGGGGCCGGCCGGACTTCCGATGGAACTTCTCTCTATGGCGCAAATTCTCATGGATCACGCCTTGCGGCTTTCGGAGAGAGAAGCGCTTGAGATTATCGGAGAGCTGACCGGCCTTCTGTTGCCTGAAAGCTTTGAAGAAATAAGAATGAGGGGCATCGATCAGAAGAACTATGAACTCGAGCTGAACAAGATCGATCAGATGAATCTCAATCCGGTAACCAGAATCTTCCCCGGCTTTGAGGCGGTCAAT
>DSBT01000348.1 GCA_011045915.1 Mesotoga infera | reverse complement strand
CCTCTTCCATAGCTGACGCCGCATCCCGAGAAAACCATGTTGTGTCTATCACCGATAGAGGCCTCTTCCTTAACGATTGCATCTGCCGATTTCTCGGAGGGGACCGATTCACCGGTCAGGGCAGACTCGTCGACCTTCAAACTCGCACTTTCAATGATTCTCGCGTCGGCAGGAACAAAATCACCGGCCTCAATTAGGATAATATCTCCCGGCACCAGTTTCGATGCCCGAATCAACTTCTGTTCTCCGTCACGGATTACTCTGGCGTTTGGCGAGGAAAGCTTTTTCAGGGCATCCAGAGCCTTCTCTGCCTTGCTCTCCTGTATTACACCGATAACAGCGTTCAAGATAACAATAAGCATGATCAAGACTGGCTCAAAGAACCCTTCCTTTTCGAAGATCGAGACAAGAAACGAAATCGCTGCGGCTGCAATCAGAATGATTATCATAACGTCCTTGAACTGCTCTAAAAAACGTTCAAGATTCGTCTTCTTCTTCTCCTCGCGGAGAATGTTTTCGCCGTATTTGCCCAGACGTCCTTCCGCTTCAGAAAAACCAAGGCCTATTTCTGGATCGACTTCAAGTTCTTCGATAACCGCTTTTGTCTCAATGAAATGCCAAGTCATAGCATCCTCCATCATTTCCATCTATCTAATCATTCATTCCAGATGAGAATCGTTTCAAAACCAAGAAAGTCCCACCAGAAAGCTTCGTGAAGAATTCTCGCTGGCAATCTTTGATCACGATTGACCAGGATTTCCTGTCCTCAGTGAAATCTCGGTCCCTTTTATCAGAGAAGAGAGAACAACTCGAAATGATTGTAAAAACGAGTTGCGCAATTCCTCATCACTCATCAGACTCTTCTTTTTAAGGTCGTCGTAGTAAGCTGCAAAGGTTACAAGCGGAATTATCGAGAAGAAGAATTTGAAAAGCGTCATTTCAGACGAGTAGTTGAAGTCGCTATCGGCTTCGGAAATCGATTTGAAAATCGGGTTGTCCTCGGTATCTTTTGTGAGATCAAGCAATCTGAAGAGGTCGTCGTGGTGTTTGCTTTCTTTTAAGGATTCGTACATCAATATTCTTAGAATTAGCCTGTGCTCAATGAGATAGTTGAGTATCTTGTCGTAATAGAAGATCGACCTCTTCACGAAACGCGCCACCGAATCTTCATCGATGAACTTCATCCTGTCATGCTCTATGTCTAGCTCTCCATCTCTTATCATCTGGATAATACTTGCCTGAACGAAGTCCATCGCTATCGTCGTCGCATCTTTTAGCAGAGAATCCACAAGGCGGCTAAGAATCTCTTCCTTGCTATTGAAGTAATAGTATATGAGACCTTTGGTTACCCCCGCAGCTTCCGCTATCTCGCTTGCAGTTGTGGCGTGAAATCCCTTTTGAGAAAACAACTCAATCGATGACTTTATTATTCTTTCTCGAGCCTCGTTTACATCTGAAGATTTCAATTTCAACCTCCTGACTGACCGGTTAGTCAAAGATATTATATACCGTTACCGCTGATTGTCAATAGATAGAAAAATGAACAAGACACCTAATTGAAGAAAATGAGGCTTCAAAAAAACATGCAAAGACGAATGCTCCTCCTCAGCTCTTGGAGAGCTCGTCACCACCATTAGTCAGGGAGCTAGATGCCAGTAGAATTCTGGTTCTCGCTTGAGTTTGTATTTTGCTCCTGATGATCCTCATCTTAAGTCCTCCCTCGAGGGAGGAGGGCCACGTAGTGGCGGAGGGTGTTGGTCCTTGTATGCGAAAAAAACCGATGCTAAGAAATAGTCCTATGTGAACGGTTGCTCGATGTTAGTTCTTGGTCTCTGGCAGGAGCATGCATATGGATCACAGACCAAACAAAGTTAAGAGCGAATATATCATTCAATTTCGAACAGGCCAACTTATTCTAAACGTTGTTCAAAGAGCACACACCCCACCGCAAGCGGTCCCCCCCGCTCAAGCGGGGATTTAAGATCAAGAGCAAGGAAGAGCCGGGTCTGGGGTCGTTGGGTCTAGGGTCTGGAAAGAGCAGAAGTGATGCTGGGAAGAACATCCCAGGAAGTTATGCCCGGAGTAACATCCGGGGAAGTGAGACTCGCTGCGCGAGGAAGTGATGCTGCTTCGCAGGAGGCAACAAAACGTAAGAAGCCAAAGTGAAGAGATAAGAAGAGCAATTAGATCTTGCTGCCTTTCTAACCTCTAACTTCATTCCTGTCACCTCTATATGTACGGGGCGTGCGCGATACCCACGTGATGAGATCACATTTAGGAGCCGTAAACAGGACCCCCGCAAGAGAGAGAAAAGCGGCTCTAGTTCTTACGCTACGCGTCCTGGTTCTTCTCTTGGTAAAAAAGTGAGAGCGAATAAGTGAGATGCTAGACTGAAGAGATGCGTGAATTCTAGGGGATTCTGGAACTGAGGAACAAGATGATTGAACTCAACAGAAGATTATGTGGGTAATGATTACCATAGAAAGGAGCGCTATCTGAATGTGGCAGAGATTCGAATCTCATAATTCCCTTGGAGGAAATTCAACGCTATCTTCGACTCTGAAAGGACTCAAGCCAAATCGATTCTTTCAAAATTCTGCCGGTTCGCATGAAGCGCTCAAAGATCAAAACCAAGATTGTATACCTTTTCAAGAGCCTGAGCTCTTTCATCTTCACTCAGTTCACTGCACATTCCGAAGCTCACAGAAAACTCCATAGAAACGAAGTCACAGATCTCCCTCATGCTCTTTTCGACAATCTCGGCTCCAGAATTAGGATCCTCACCACCGTAAGTCATGAGAAGAACTAACTTCTTTCCTTTGAAGGCCTTTTCGTAGTCGAGCGCGTACAATCTGTCAAGGAAAGTCTTCAACTGAGCACTCATGTTCCACCAGTAAATAGGTGTAGAGAAGATAATCACATCGGCTGCAACGACTTCACCATAGAGATCAAGCATGTCGTCATTAATTACGCAGGATTCACTATCATTCTTGCATTTGTCGCAGCCCGCGCACGGTTCGATCTTCCTCCCATGAAGAAAGGCGGATTTCAGTTCCAGCTTATCATGTCCCTCTCTCATTCCCTTCATGAAATTATCCAGAACAAGCATAGTATTGCCCTTCAATCTCGGACTGCCCATAACAGAGAATACTCTCATAAGCGGATCACATCCTCTCAGTAGCTTTCATATCAGAAAATCCTTCAGCCGGAAGAGTTCATTCTTCTATGCCTACTCCTGTTTGTTGTGAGAGACAGAAGTACAAAGGAACAACAGCAATGAACAATTAGAAGTACAGATCAAATCCCAGCAGAACCGGCAGCGGCCAGAAGAACAGCGAGTAATTCATTCTGTCTGTCATTTTGGTGACGTCGATAATGCTCAGTGCCGGTGATATTTGAGGCTTTGAAAGCTTCAATGTCGAGAAAGAGAAGGTAGATGAACCTCTTAGGCCTACGGCAATCATGAATCTTCTGCCAAAAAGATTGAAAGAGAGATTTTCGATTCCAGAAAAGAGTCTGCCGCTGATACCTGCCTCAAGACTGTGATGAACGTTGTCATAGCTGTAAGAAACTGTGGGACCGGCGTACAACATAACTTGAGTGAAATCTATCGGGCCAATACTCCAGGGATTCGTTATCTTGAAACCGAAGTGATAATATCCCCTTGCCGAGAAAGTTTGAAGGATGAAGGGAAAGTATGCGATTGAAGCTCCGATATTGTTTGTGTTGAAAGTGTATCCATACGCAGAAACAGAAAGAATCACAACCATCAATACTACAAGCAGCAATTTATTCATTTTTCCACCTCCCGATTGAAGTATATCATCTCGATCTTCTCGAAAAGAAGCTCTGGAAAGGGCCTTACGGCTATTCTCACCGGCAGGTGTTCTCCTTTCTGTCAGAAGGGTCTGTTCTCCGAATAACCCTTTGAAAGGCAAATATCGATCGAGACTACTCCTTGCCAAGAAAACTTGACTCAACTAATATTGAAGTGTAAAATTCCATATGTACGTACATTCTAACTGGGGGCGATTGCCATCACTCCAAAGTACACTCTCATTGAACGTTACTTGCTCGAAGAACTCAAGTCCGGGAAATACTCCGTCGGGGATAAACTCCCCACAGAGAAGGAATTGATGAACAAGTTCAGTGCCAGCAGAGAGACAGT
>DSBT01000347.1 GCA_011045915.1 Mesotoga infera | reverse complement strand
TATCGACTGGATGGGATGTCTATTCGATAATAGATGTGGAATCGGGAGAGGTTATAGAAGCGCTCGAGAGTTACTATGATCTTGTTTTCTTGTCTGATGAAGAAATGTACGCAATCGATTATGATGGAAATATCGTGAGACTTGAAGACGAGTCTGTCTTGGACACAGATGCCCCAGCTTTGTGGGCTGGATTTGGAGATAATGACAAGATCATCTACTTCGAATACCCTGAAGAGTACATGGATTTCTCATACGATTCACTCCACGTTTTTGATCCTAATACGGGCGAAGACAAAATAGTCTCCGACAGGGCTTTGTTTATGGATGCTCCGGTGCCTTCTTTGAAGATAGAAGGAAGTTTCATATACTTCACCGAGACAGATCTTGAAGGTCTGCACCGGGTAGTCGTACTTGATTACACAACAAATGAGGTTCTCTTCGAGAGCTCTCCCAGCAGGGATGTTCTGATTTTTCCAGATGTAAGACCTGAATAGAGTCAAAGAATGCCGGCGCTAAGCCGGCATTTTGTCATATGATACAGATCTTTGCCGCGCATTCACGTCGATTGCTCCGAAGCTTTGCTTTTTTCTTCGAAAAGCAGATCAAGATGATCCTTTGTTATCAGTTCCGAAGATACCCCTTTCTTTGTGCAACAATACCGGGCCGCTATCTGACCTCTTAAAACAGCTTCTTTCATAGAATACCCTTCGAGAAAATAACTGGACAGGAACCCTGCTGCGAGACTGTCGCCTGCGCCATTTGTGTCAACGACTGGCTCGGCCAGTTCAATAGGATCGAAATGTTCGATTCCTTTCTCATTACCCACCACACAGCCTTTACTTCCCAATCCACAGATCACGATTCTATCGCTTCGAATCCCGAGGTATTTTTTGATTAGGAAGGAGGGGTCGCTAAAGTTTGTTGAAGAAAAAAACAGTACATCGGCCTCTCTAACGTAATCTTCTCTGTAGGAATCGTCTGGATCGATGACGTCTTGAATATCTATCGACAGAGTGAGCCCGGCCTTCTTTAGAGGCCTAAGGAGATCTCTGGTCCAGTTGACGATGTTGATGTGAGCCAGCTTTGTTCCAGAGAGATAGGATACAACGGCTTCTGTGTCGACTTCAAGGATCATAGATCCCTTTCCGTCATAGAAATTCTTTCGTCCCCCGTCCCTGTACATAAGATTTACGCTTCTCTTTGTTCCCAGCGGATCGATTCCCAACAGAGAGGTATCGATACCCTGATCGAAGAGGACCTCCCGGATGTGTTCTCCATAATAGTCTTTCCCCACAAAACCTATGAAACAGACTTTGTGGCCGAGTCTTCTGAGACTTTGTGATGAATATCCTCCGGCTTGCCCAATACAGTCTAGATTCTCCCCGAAACTCGTTTCTACCGAGAAATCAACCTCGTTTCCGGATAGATAGACGTTTGTGTCGATTCCAACGGCTCCGATTACTGCAGCATCGAAAACCATATTCAATTACGCTCGTCCAGAAAGTCTTCTGAAAAGCTTAAGGTTCTTCGTCAGAAGATCTCCATCCATAAGGTCCGAGAGAGAACGTTCGTAGTGATCAACGGAAACTCCGGGAATAAGACCATCGCAGGCTATTCTTCCCATTAACACCACATTTTGCATTCGAGCATCCTTCAAATCCTCTTCAAGTTCCCGAATCACCCTTACGTCTCTCTTGCCGGATTCTCTTTCGATATCCTCGTTCTTGATCTCCCTAGCTTTTCTCAGTCTCACATCCAATGGCTGCCAGACGGTGTCATAGTATACAAGAGTTCCTTTTTCTTTCAAGTAATTCACCATACCCCGAAGAGCCTCATGACGTTCAAGGGCTATTACCATGTCGGCAGTATGCTTCATGATCAGAACGGAGTTAACGCCACTCCCGATTCTGAGGTGAGAGGAAACCATTCCACCTCTCTGTGCCAATCCATGGGTATCGGCACCTATAGCTCTTTGTCCGGAGTGATCAACTGCTCTAAGCAATGCCTCGCTAAGCAATCCTATTCCCTGACCACCAACTCCAGTGATGTAAATGTCAAATTTCTCCATCCTCTCACATCCTTCACTTGTCATCGGGGACAATTGCTTCTGAAGGGCACGTCTGAATACACGATCTGTCTCCGATGCAGAGATCTTTTTGAACCCATATTGAGCCATCGTCGGTTATCTGGTAGCTGGGGCATGCGAAGTTACTGACGCAAACGTATTTTCGATTGCATTTCTCGCTTACCCGGACAGGGTTCGGAAGAGGTCGGCCCTTTCTCCGAAGTTCCCTTGTAAACTTCAGCATACAGGGATGCTTTGCAATGATCACTTTGAATCCCTCTTCTTCAAGAGCTTCTTCAACGTATTGAGTTAACTTTGACTGGTTGTAAGTATCGACTTCCCGAATATTCTCTACTCCAAGCCCCTCCAGAACCTGTCTTACAGGGACTTTCTGAGTCACTTCTCTAAAATTGCGACCGACAGCCGGATGATCTTGATGGCCCGTCATGGCTGTTGTGCCATTCTCCATAATTATCAGCGTGAAATTGTGCTTGTTGAAAACGGCGTTGATTATGCCCGGCAATCCTGTGTGGAAGAAAGTTGAATCTCCGAGAAAAGCCACAACTCTTCTGGAGTTGTTGAACAGGGAAAGACCGGAAGCCGTGCCGCTTGAATGACCCATGCAGAGTAGCACTTGGCCCATTCTGTAAGGTTCCAGGTAACCAAGTGTGTGACATCCGATATCTGCCACTGTGATGTCAGAGTCTTTCAGTGCCTTCTTTATTGAATGGAATGCCGATCTGTGGCCGCAACCCGGGCACATCTGTGCCGGTCTTGGCGCCAGTTCAACTCCTTCAATTTTTGGTTTGGAAGGTTCAACAAGATCTCGCCAGGTTTTTGACAGGACTTCTTCAACCTTATCAGGAGTGTATTCTCAGATCCAATCTTCAAGGTCCAGCTTACCGATGATTTTGGTCTTCAGCTTGTTGTCATAGGCGAGGGCTTTGGCTTCTTTCTCGATTATATTGTCAAGCTCTTCAAGTATTTTGACCTCTTCGTGAGAAGAGAGAAAATCGACAATTTCCCTTTCTGGAAGTGGGTGAACAATTCCTAATTTGAGGATGTCGGGCCGGGAATCCGTCGAGCCGATGACATCTAGAAGCGATAGGTAGGGAGCACCAGCTGTTATTATTCCTCTTGAAGTGTCAGTTCCTTCTATGACTCTGTTTAAATAAGAATCTTGAGCGATTCTTCGGAATTCTTCGAGTTTTTTTAGTGCTCTTCGTTTCATTTTCAGAGCATCGGCAGTAATTGGAATATACGGCCCATTTTCAATTCTGAATTTCGGCCTATTATCTCGGTCATGAGGATTCAGCTTTCCAAAATATACCCTTTCTTTGGCATGGCACACGTGAGTTGAAAGCCTAACGATAATAGGCATATGCATCTGTTGCGAAAGTTTCGCCGCTTCGAGAAACATCGAGTAGGCTTCTGAAGGAGTTGAGGGTTCGAGAACTGGTACGTAGGAAAGATGAGCTATATGACGATTGTCCTGTTCATTTTGGGATGAATTCGCTCCGGGATCATCACCTAGCACAACGACCATGCCTCCGATGAGTTCCATCAAAGAGAGTTGAACGAAAGTATCGGCGGCCACGTTTAGTCCCACGCTCTTGAAGAATACACACGAAAGATGACCATTTATAGAAGCTCCAAAGGCAACTTCGGTGGCAACCTTCTCGTTTACTGAAAATTCGAAGTACATAGGATTTCTTTCCGCGGGAATCGAAGCTATTGCAGCTGCAATTTCTGGAGTGGGAGAGCCGGGATATGAAGTTGCCGCCCTGACTCCCGCTTCCAGCATTGCTCTCACAACCGCGGTGTTTCCCATCATGATTTCTGAACCGCTGTTTGAAGACGAGAGCATCTCACCCATTTTTTTCATAATATCCCACCTCTCGACAAGATTGTCGCCTATCAGTCAAAATTCACTTCCCAGACGATCTCTGCCACGCTGGAGACGGTCTTGTATACTGAACAGTATTTTGTTGCAAGTTCGAAAGACTTCTCGACCGAACTTCTGTGAGACAAATCTACTCCCTTGATCCCGATCTTCAACTCGCATATTTTGAGAGTGGTGGGGACTTGTTCTCTCTTTTCTCCCCATACTTCAATATCTGCAGAAGTGAAGTCAATTTTCTTTTTGTTTAGAATATCGAGAAATGTAGCATGTAAGCACGATACCAGACTCAATAGCAGCAGGTCGTAAGGTACCGCGCCATCTGGACCGATTTTCACTTTGTAGCCGGAATCTGTTATTCCCGTACCGGAGAAGCCTCCCGCGAACTCAACCTTCACATGAACTTTGCTTCCCATTTCGTACCCCCTTTGGTTAAGATGAACTGCATCGAGTGAACCAACATCATCCAAAATAGCTGTCAGGCTTAAGAGAACACAGCAGAAGAGGCAGTTGATATCTATTTCAGATTGCCTTAACCTCAACTTTGACAGCAAAAGTGAATAAATGGAAGGAATAAGCTCTGAAAGGTGCATAAGTTCGTAGTAGATATTCAAATCACTTCTGAAATGCGGTGCCATGTGGATTTGCTTGTCACTTTG